>JAFGPR010000304.1 GCA_016936095.1 Ignavibacteriales bacterium
AAAAAAATAATTATATTTAATTCCAATTTATACAAATATTAGTAAAAAATAAAGATTTTTTTTAAAAGAAATATTTAAAAAATGTTGATTTTTTATTTAATTAACAATAACATTTGAAACATAAAATAACAATAATCGTCTAAAATATCAAAATGAACAACGAAAAAGTCAGTATTCCAGAAAATCTTGATGAAGATTACGTGATTATACAAGATTTTATTAAAGGAAATGAAAATGCATTTACAAAGTTGGTCTATAGACATAAAGAAAAAGTCAAAAATCTTATTTATTTGACACTTTCCGATACTGAGTATATAGATGATATTTCACAGGATGTTTTCATAAATGTTTATCATAAGGTTAGAGAATTTAGATTTGAATCAAAATTTACAACATGGCTTTATCGAATAACTATTAATAAATGCAGAGACTACTTAAGGAAGAAAAAAGTAAGAAGTATCTTCACTCCGATCAAGGAGGAGGAAGAACAAATTAAAGGTGGAACTCAAATTGAAGATTTCGATAAGATGAAATTATTAAGACAAGCAATAGATAAGTTACCCGATAAACTGAAAATTCCATTATTACTTAGAGATATTGAGGGATTCAGCTATAATGAAATTTGCGAACAACTTAATTGCGAAATTGGAACAATAAAATCAAGAATATTCCGAGCACGTGAATTTTTAAGAGCACTATTAGAACCATATCAACAAGATTTAGTTTGAAGAAAATGGAAAATACAACAACGAAATCGAACAAACATTTTTTCTTTCGAAAATACGGAACAACTTCTGGATTGATAATGCTCACAGTTGGATTGATGTTCGTCTTTAAAAATTTTCAAAAAGATATTGATAATATTATTGACGAAGGAGTAAACTTATATACAAATAATTTAAAACCACTTTTTGTAAAGGATGAAATTACAAATGAAGATTTGATAAATTTTGCATTTTATGAAACTTTACCCATTGATAAAAAAAATTCAAGATATATCGTTCTTGGAAAAGATAACGTAGGAAATGAAAATTTCGTAATAAAGAGAAATGAATCCATTCAAACAAACAACTATGAAAAATTTATTACCTTTAATAAATTAGACGAAAGGAAAATACAAGTTTTAGATTCAATACTAAACACATATAAAGAGGATATTTATACTTCAATTTTATTTAATGAAAACAATACCTTTGCTATTAGTCAAAGTCTACCGCAAATACGTGATTTATTAAGATACGATTTAGTAGCATTTGCTGAGGAACCATCTGAAAATAAATTTACCGATAAACCTGAATTTATTTGGACAACTTCAGCTCCTGATATCAGGAAATATAGACAAAATATTCGAAACGCAAATAGAGAAGATTTTATATTTTTTAATCCAGATACAGTATTTACTTACGAATGTCAATTTGATAAGTCGAAAATTATTCAAAGTAATATTGAAAAATATAAAATTCAGGATGCAGCTAAATATTTTGAATTTAAAGTAATGTGCAATGATAAAGAACTTAGTATTGTTAAACCTTTCGATATATCCGTAGAAAAACCACTTATTAGTTATTATGATGATGAAAAATTAAGAATAGTTATACCTAAACCGCCCGATATTCCATATAATATCAAAGAACAGGAAGAATTAGTTAAGGAATTGGAAAACATTAAAAAAGAGTTAACTAACATAACAATATCAATTCAGTCGGATTCCGGTAATGTCCAATTAAATATTAATGTTATAGATTTAATAAATAAAGAAAAGCGATTAAAAATGAAATATGAAGTCGAACAGATGAATCATTTAAAAAATCTTATAAATATTTTACCTCGAGATTTTAATATTCAAATTGATATTGATACATTAGCTTTTGATTATGATGAACCATAAAAATATTGTATAAATTAGCATCTAATAAAAATGACTTTACCTTTTTCTAATTTAGACAGAAAGCAAAAATTATTTTTAGCAATAACTTTTTCTGTTTTTCTTTTTGTTTACAAACTTATTTTCCCAACTCTGACATCATTCAGCTCTTCAATTATTAATGATATAATAATAATTATCTCGATTTACCTTTGGTATATTTTTGTAATAGATTTAAAAGAAACAACACTCGTATCCCCACTCCCATTAATTTTAAATACAGGAATTGTTATCACAATAATCTTCTTTATTCTTTCTGTATCAACATCAATATTTGAAAAGTTTTCATCATTTGAAACTGAATCTGATTTCTTCCTAATAATTATTGCGATTTTGCTTACTTATGTTTTTACAGCTTTTTTTATTTATGTTTTTACTTCTTTAAGAATTTTATTTTTCTTAAAGCAGAAAAAAGATTATAGTAAATTATTCAATATCACACTTTTATTTTTAGCACTATCTTTTTTGAGCGAAACGATTTATTGGTGGTTTAACGAATTATCATATATTAATGCAGCGTTTTCTGTTGTTACAATTTTATTATTAATTATTAACTCAACACGTGTCGCTTGGATTGCTTTCTTAAATAAAAAGCAAAAAATTTATTTACTGATTGTTTCTGCTATATTAACAATAATTTGCGGTATGATTGGTGGAATGCTTAGTGGAATTTTTGAACAAGAAAATGTAATTTCTCAGCTGATAGCAAATTTTTCACCCGGTTTAATGCAATTTTTTGATCTCATTAGAATTTATGCCGGAATTTATTTTGGAATAATATTCTTCACTGCTCTTTTCCATTTACCCACTGCAGATGCTTTTGACAGACGAAGCAACGAGCTTTCCTCGTTAATGGATTTAACTAAATTGCTCAATCAAGTATTTGATTTTAACGAGTTGGGAGATACAATCACATCGATGACTGCACGGGTATGTAATTCTGATTATGCATGGCTTGTAACCAAGAAAAATGAAAAAATAATAATAAGTTCAGTATTCAATGTTGGATATGTTGAAACAGAAATAATAACTAAATCACTTATAGAGGAAAATATAAGCCTGTTTGACGAGGTAATCATAATTGATTACGAACGAATTAAGAATAAGTTAGAGGTAAATTCGAGTTTCAATAATTTTAGTTATATTGCAATTGCACCATTAAAAGTTCATAATGATATTACTGGATATTTATTTGCAGCGAGAAAAAATAAATATTCTTTTGATGAAGAAGATAAGAAAGCAATTCGTTCGTTTGCAAACTATGCCTCTATTGCACTTGAAAATGCTCAATTGATCGAACAATCAATCGAGAAAGAAAGATTAGAAAAAGAACTTGAAGTTGCCCGCGAAATACAGCAACGTTTATTACCGGCTGAAACACCACGATGTGAGAATGTAGAAATCTCTTCTTTATTT
>JAFGPR010000034.1 GCA_016936095.1 Ignavibacteriales bacterium
AAGTATTGAAAAGCTACAGTTGGTGAAAAGAGCATCTGTAGTATACCAGATGAACCGTACCGATGTACATCGGTATGGTGTGAGAGGCTCTCCGCTAGGCTATTAGCCTAGCGGCAGTCTACTCGATTGGCATTTCGTTGTTTCTTTTGATTTTTCCAATTGTTTTGTTTCCATAAAAGGAAGCTATTAAAACATATAAAAATCTATAGCATTGTTATTTCATTCAATTGCAACATTTAGTGCTATTGGTCCTTTGTAATTGAAACCAATATTAAATTGCACTCTGTTTCCTCGAGTCAAAGAGGAAAATATATTATCGCTTTGCTCCATTTCATCATCATCTTGAAATGAGTTGTACATAAAGAAATAAATAGTATCTCCAATTCCATCTCTTTTAATAAAGCCATAGTTTGTATGAAGACTAAATATTTCGCCTTTGAAAATTTTCATTGAATCCGATTCTTTAATTACTCCTCTGACAATTGATTTTAATTTTGGGTCAAGATTAACTTTTGATAAGTCAGTAAAAAAAGTTTCTGATTCAGGAATTTCATTGTTCAGATATAAAATACGACCGTACCAAAATTGGGCATGATAACGATTATCCCGTGGAGAAAAGCTTCTCCTTAAATGGTGCTTAATTTTTACAATTTCCCCCTGTTCATCTTTTTTTGCCAATAATTGGGCTAACTTAAAATTCAAGTCCTTATCACCTGCATTTGTTGCCAGAGTTGCATTTATAGTGTCAATTGCTTTGTCATAATTTCCTTTCGATTCATAAACCGATGCAAGTCGTCTTGACAGATAAGGACTATTTTTATTTATTTCAAATGCTTTTTCTAATAAACTAATTGCCTTGGGTTGATTGTTAATTAATTCATTGAAGTTTGATTCTGCTTCAATAATATGAGTATCATCAGGAAACTGTTGAACTGCAAATGAAATTAGTTTTTCAGTTTCCTTTATCAATTTATCAAAAGCGTAATCCTCTGATTGCTCAATATATTCATTTAATAATACTAATTTGGATTTTATTGAAGTATGAAAAGGATGTGCAGAATAATTCCTCTTTTTAATTAATCCTTGACAAATTTTGTCCACTTCTAAAAGGAATTTCTTTTTCTCAAGCAGTGTACTTGCCATAGTCGCTTTTGCAAAAAGTAATTCAGCTAAAGAATGTCGAATTAAGGTGTCTCTATGGTCTGTTAAATCATCAGCTTTGTATAATAGAACCTCTGCTTTATCAATACTACCACCATTACTTTCCATCTCAAAAATTGCTTCTTGCTGTAATAGTTTGGCATCTTCTACGCTGCAATCTTTAGCGGTCTTATATAGTTCTCTTATTTTTTGAGGGTCTCTAAAAAAACGTAGAAGTTTTTTTGCATTAGTTAAAAATAGAAAAACATTTTTGTCAGAATCATAATCGACATCCAAGCTCCTAAGCAATAAAATATATTCATCATAACGAATTTGTTCATTTGATAAAACACTTTCAATAACAAACTCTGAAATTAATTGATGTCTAGTTTCATATACATAATCATTTATGTAATAGTCACGCTTGGTAAACACAAGAAATTCGAGCGGATTGAAAAATTTTCCTTTAAATTCATTAAAACTAATTCCATGCACCCTAGAAAGTAATCCGGCTCTTGTATAAGAGCCAAGACTATGCAGCAAACAGACGGTTAGATAAAGCGATTTAGCTTTCTCGTCAGGGATGGAAAGGTACTCATCATATACAATTTCTTGAAATGATTTTCCTTGTGTTGCTTCATAAAGAGCTACCAAAAGTTCTCTTCCTGCGCGCTCTTCAAACTCTTTTATTTGTATTTCTCTTGATTTTCCTTTTAAATAATTCAAACTATCATGCATTTCAAGCAAATCCAACAAATCTTCAATTTCCTTTCTTGTTAGATATTTTAAATAGTATGTATGAGTCAAGTGATTTTTAATTCTACTACATTCAACATTCCAAATATTAGTACGTTCTGCTGTTATTATCGTAATAGGAATTAGTTCCTTCTTCGCCCTTTCAATTAAATTATTTATTTCAACTTCATTATTATTTGCGTTATCTACAAATAAATAAATGCGCTCCTTTAAAAAGGAATAAAATTCTAATATTGCATCTGCATTTATTAAAATATCCTTTTTCATTATATAACAATTTTTACCCAAAGTATTCAGAGCTTCCCAAGCTAGACGGTATAGAAAAACAGTTTTACCGGAACCGGCATGTCCCAAAATTGAAAACAATTTTATAGTTGAATCGTCTTTTTCTAATTCTATGAAAATTTCAGATAATACTCCTGGTTCTATCTCTCGCCTAACATCTAGTTCGTTAGAGATTGCAGATAAAACTTTCAGATAGCCACGATAAAATTCTTTTGAAGAAAAGGGTTCCACTTGAACTAATCCGGCATAAGGATAGATAATATCATTGGATAGAAAATTGATTAAGATTTCACTAGGTTTATTAGATGAAGATAATATTTTCTTAAATATTGGGTGGTCAATATTTTCTTTAAGATTCAAAGTTAAACCGTCTGGAATTGAGTTCAAATCTACTTTGCTCACAAGTTCTTCTATGAAATCTGAAAATTTGCAGTTTAAAGTTGTAATCTTTTTTGTACCCCAAAATCTTTCCATGGCAGGCTTTACATTGGGGGCAACAATATACGAGCGCATACGAGTGGTTAAATCTTCTCCTAAGTTTAGGAGTATTTCCCTTATATCGTTGTCTTCTAAACTATGACCGACAAAAATAAATGTATGTTGCCTTGCTAAATCATTTACTCTTTCAAATAGTCTAATTCTATTTTTTTTGTGGGTAACGTATTGGTCAATGGTCAGTATTAAAGGCAATTTATAATCATTTATTACCGTAATACAACCATGCAATTTTATATATGGTAAATCATTTGTTGTTTTTATTTTATCATTTATTCGTTCATCTTTAATAAACTTTACTAGAGTTTGTTTGGGATTTTTACATTTGCTATATGCCTTTTCAATTACCAAATCATAATTTGTTGTAATAATTGATTTCCACCTAAAAAGAGGAATTTTTTCGTGATGTAAATTTGGCTCAAAATCATTAAAAAAATCGGCAATAAATTGTTGAACTGGTAAAAGCCCTGTATCAGACATCGCTAGTTCTGAAATAATGGAAAGAGTTGAATTTGAATAATCGTCATCTAAGAATTTATCAGCTATTAATTTTCCTAATTGCGGACCAGTTGGAGCCTCTTGACCTTTTTTGTGTATAGCTCCTTTTAAGGCACCAGCTCCTAAGAACAAAACTATATTACCCTCTTTAATTTGTTCTATTAATGCTTTTGGTATTTCAATCATTTCAACTATATTTTATATTATCTGTCTATGTTTAACTAATAATTTGATTGGTAATTTGCTTATCCGCGTGTTACCATCTGGCTTTTTTTTTATCATCCAGTATGACTTTTTATTCGTTTGAAATGAAACTCATCAATGTAATTTATCACTTGCAGAGTATGTTTTGCAAACTGTCTAAGTTCCTCTTCTGAAATAAAGATAAATTCCTCTGCTTTGTGAATATTACCGTGTGATTCGTGGTCTGATATTTTCTTTAAATGATTTAATCTTTCAATTACCTTGTCTTTGTTTAAGCCATCAATCTCTCTGTCCTCATAGTTTTTAAATTCTGTAACCATTGCTTTGATAAGTGAATCTAATCCCGGAAGCCTGCCTTTGTCATCATTGACTTTGGCTAATTTGAAACCCAAAAACGTTTCTAAAACTATCCTCATATAATTGGGGAGATAATTTTTGACTGAATTGTAATCTATTTTCTTCTCCTTAAATTCAATAATTGTCTTTAGCTTATGGATGTATGTATTGGTAAAGTTTTTAAGACTTGAAGGCAAATCTTTTATGAATGGAGAATTAGTTGAAATGTAATACTCATTTATGTTGTCATTTATTTCAGGATTTGTCCGCAAAGTATTGTACATATATTTGATAAAAACCAAATTATGGCTAAGTATGAAGACTTGTTTTGGTTGTTTTGCTGGATTTTCCTTATTGAAAAATAAAAATGAATCAATTAGGTTGGCTGTTTGAAAAACTCTGTTATCATCAAGGCTTGAAATTGGGTCGTCAATAACAACCACTGTATTTTCAAATTCTTCTTTACTGCCTTCTATTTTTTCAACTCTCAATTTGCTTATGAAATATGCAAAAGCTAATGCAGTTTTTTCACCCTCACTTAATGAGAAAGCAAATTTTGATTTTTTCCTTCCTGTTTCAGTGAATGTAATCGTTATGTTATCTTTAGATTTCGACTTATCTCTATCAATGATGAAATGATAGATACCAAAATGCTTTAAATAAATATTTACAAACTTAGATTCAGCATTGAGTTTCGATAATTCTTCACTTCTTTGAGTTTGTAACTGCTCTGAGAATTGTTTAAGGGAACCTGAAATAGTTTGACAAGTAGAGGCTATATTAGAATTTGTTCTTCTCTTGGATTCAAGAATATTGTTATCCTTTTGATTAAGTTTAACGGAAACAATCTGTTTTATTTTATCCTTTATTTCTTTGATAATTTCATCGATATTTTTTCCTTTCAATAAATTAATTTCTTTGTCAATAGCTTCTTGAATATGCTTGATAAAATTTGTAATTATCTCTTGATACGCTTGAATTAATTCTACTGTACTGCCATCAATTTTTATTATTGAATCAGGTGCAGACTTTTTCTCTTTCAATTTAAGAAGTACATTTTCTAATGAACTTAATAAATACTCATTTCTGTCAAAAACAAAGTTGTCTGCTTGAATGTCATATAATTTAATTGTCTCAACTATATCGGTGCTTATTTCATAGTTAGCATTTAAAAAATCAAAACTCTTTAGCTTATCAATGTGATTAATAAGATTGTCAAGAAAATCAAAAAGTTTGATGATTGCTTCGCTGTAATGAGAAGTGTATTCCTGTAAAATTGAATAAATATTATAAGTTAGGTCTGAATTACATAATGGGCAATGACTATCAATATCTTTTGACAAGAACAATAATCTACCACCTTTTTTAAACCAATCATTTACATCTCCAATCTGATTTTGTATTTTCTTCTCCTCAGATTTTTGTTGATACTTGTTTATTCGTTCTTTTAAGTTATCCTTAGCGGATAGGCTTATTGGATGTTCTAAAAATGCGTTTAAACTCTCAAAATCAATTTGTATTTCAGTTAAAGATTTAAGTCTTTCTTTGATTGCAGCTAAACGGGCGATTGTAACACTTTGCTTTGATACATTATCATAATTCCAATATAATTTTGACAGCTCATTTTCTAGAGTAAAAATATCACCTTCAACTTTATAGATAATATCGGGTTTTACGTTTGTTAGACGAGCATTTGATATTTTGCTTTGAAAATCATCAGCTAAAGGTTTCCAAATAGCATCAAGTTTATTCTGTATTTCCTCTATCCAACCATTAATTTTTGTGGTTCTTTTCAGTACTATCTCAATTTCTTTATCTATCAAATTGATTTTTTCATTTGTTAATTTTATTTCATTGCTGAAAGAATCAATATTTGAGGTACTACCATTGTAAACACTATCAGAAATAAATTTTGAATTGAAAACATAAATATCAAGTTCTGAAGCGATAATATTTTTTAGATGAATTTTACCACTTGCCGTTTCAATTTCTACTTCTGAATCACTCTCTGTTAATTCATCAAATAATGTTTGTTTGTCTTTACAATGTTTTGATAATAGAAAAAGAATATTGCTAAATGTTGTTTTACCGCTACCGTTATTACCAAACAGAATATTTACCTTATCAAATGGTTTGTTCGCATTTGTTGTAAGGTCTTCGAAGCAACCTACTTTTTTTATTGTATTAAACTTTGTTATCATATTTTAGGTAGTGCAAATTTATTGTCATAGGTCTGTTTTGTCATAGGTCTCTGTTTTAAGCTTCCTGGTAACTATTTCATAAACGCAGTGTGTTTATATCACATAAATGTAAGGTTTTGAGCTTAAAAAAGCACAATAATTGAATGAATAATCTGAATAGTTGATTAATACAACCAAAAAACACCATTATCGGGACTAAAAACCGGTTATTCGTTAAAGTGGTTAGCGTGAGTCTGTGATACTTCGACAAGCTTAGCAATCGTTGTGCCCGATTGAGTCAGAAAAGTTAGGTCGTTGAATGAGTTTGGCACGAGTTGTCGCCGGGCTCTATTGGATGACATCTTTAAAGGGTTATAGCATTTTTCTATGCGTTAAATTTGGATATCTACTTTTTATTACTGGATAATTGGCTCGATTTATTAAATTTTATCATATAGAAAATCAGTGTTGTATCAATAAAGTTAATTTCTATGCGTAAAAAATACGCATAGAAATTTGGGGTTTTGTAAAATCGCACTATCTTTGCGTATAAATAACGCATAGATATGCATCAGAAACAACAATATTGCTACGAGTATCCCCGCCCGGCGGTCACCACCGATTGCATCATCTTTGGTTTTGATGAAGGCGAATTGAAA
>JAFGPR010000305.1 GCA_016936095.1 Ignavibacteriales bacterium
AAATAAAATAACTGCTAAGATTATCAAAGCAAATCCTGCATAATTTATCGGAAGTGTATGCATCGCATAGAAAGCAAGAATAATACAGATACCACCAATCACACCGGGAAAAATTGCACCTGGACTATATAATTCAAAAAGTAAACCATATAATCCGAGCATAAAAAGTATGTAAGCAACATTAGGATCGCTTAGAGTATTTAGCAAATCCTGTTGAAAAGTCATGTCAATATAAACAAGTTCAGCATTTTTCGTGTTAAGCGTTTTTATTCCGTAGTCCATTTGAACTTTAACACTATCAATCAATTCAAGTAATTCATTAATATCTTTCGCAATTAAATCAATGACATTTATTTCCAGTGCTTCCGTCTCAGTAATGGAAAGACTTTTTCGGACAGCATCCTCGCCCCATTGAATATTTCTATTCCGTTTCTCGCTAATTGTTCTGATGAATGCTGCAGCGTCATTCGTTGCTTTTGTCATCATTGTTGTATCTGCTTGTCCATCCATAGTTACTGGATGAGCGGCACCAATATTTGTTCCAGGAGCCATAACCGCAATATGACCAGCCATAGTAATGAACACACCAGCCGAAGCTGCCTGAGCTCCTGAAGGATAAACATAAACTACAATTGGTATTTTCGATTGTAAAAATGCAGATACAATTACTCGTGTGGATTTAAGCAAACCACCCGGCGTATTCAATTTTATTATAACACATTCAGCATTCAACTCAATTGCTTTTTCAATTCCCGATTCTATGTAATCTGTAACCGCTGGATTGATGGTAGCATCAACCGTAAGAACAACTACTTTGTTCTGAGAAAATGAGCAGATTGAGAAAAAGAAAAATAATGTTGTTAGGTATTTCATTTTGAAACTTAATCTCATTTTTAATTCCAATTTATAGAAAAAATTACAATAAAGCAATAATATTTCTAATGGTTAATTTAATAATTCTTAATGGTTAATATGAAAATTTAATTTATTATTATAGGAGACTTCTAAAAAATAGTTTCCAATTGGTCATTTTGAGCGAAGTAAAAAATCTAATAAAACAATTAACCTATTCTTATAGTAACTTTTAATTGAGATTCTTCAGAATGACATATTAATTTATTATTTTTCATTGGTCTCTATAGATGATTTACAATTAACCATTAATCATTTACAATTAACCATTATTATTATTCGCCATTCCAAAAAACAACTTTTTTTCTGAATAATTTATCAATTTTATGTTCGTCCTCTATGCTTGGTAAATAATCCTTAAATTCATTTTCAATTATTGCAATTAGATTATGCAATTCATTAAAATCCTTAATCGCTAATATTTTTTCTATTAATTTCTCGTCAGTATAATACTTAAAATACCACAAGACTAATCTTTTAGCTTTATCAAATGCAACAAATTCTCCCCATTCAAGTTTTAAATATTTAATATGTCTTTGAATTACCGTAACGATTTCTTGTATTGATGGTAATCCCGAATCCTTTCCTTCGTTTAGAATTGTATCATACCTTTTAAAAATAAATGGATTTCCGATTGCACCTCTACCAATCATCACTGAAAAACAACCCGTTTCTTCTTTCATCTTAATGGCATCTACGGGTGTAAAAACTGAGCCATTACCTACGGCAGGAATTGAGATATTTTCAACAACTTCTTTTATCCATTGCCAATTAGCAGGTTTCGAATAACTATCTATTTCACTCCTTCCGTGAATAATCACAAATGACGCACCGTTATCTTCTGCAATTTTAGCATTTTCAACAACATTTATAATATTTTTTCTACAAAGACGAAGTTTTACACTTACTGGGATTCCCTTTGCAGAATCGACCATTGATTTAATTATTTCAGCAAGCAACTGCTGATTATCAAGCAAGGCGGCACCCATATTGAATTGTGTTATTTTTCTCGAAGGGCAACTACTATTCAAGTCTATAACATCTGGTTTATATTTTATAATTTCATCAATTGCTTCACTTACAACAACGGGATCATTTGTTATTAATTGAACGGCGATTGGTTTTTCAGATCTTTGAAAAGCCAGATACCTTAAAGTATTAAAATCATTTTCAACTACACCTTTTGCACTTACCATTTGAGTGTATGTCAATCCTGCACCATATTCACGAGCAATTGTTCGGAAAGAAGAATCGGTAATATCTGCCATTGGTGCGAGGATAAGTTTATCTTGTAGATTTAAATTTTGTATAGACATAAATATTTTTACAAAAGAAATAATTATTTGAAAATAATATAATAAATATGAAAATAATTTTGAAAGGAAATAGAATTTATTGGTGGATTTTTATTTATCTTAATTTAACAAACCCTATTTTCATTTTCACTCGAAGACTTCAGCAAGGACACAAAGTATGAAAGATTATTTTAATTTGATATACCGATTATTCCTTTTTCGATTTTTTCCTGTCATATTCAAACAAATAACTTATTATTATCATTAAAACTAATACAGAAATTAATGCAATTAAAAGTGTTAGAACAAATTTAATCATAAAATTTAAATATTATCTTTTAATAAAATAGAAAGCAACAACGAGAATCGAACACGCAACAGAAGAAGTTTTAGTAAAATCAAATTACAAACGGTTAAAACCGTTATTTTTTAGATTTTTTCCTTATTTAACCCACGATTTAAATCGTGGGTTAAGAATAATACGAATTTTCACACAACCTCTTAAATCATGGGTTAATGAATATAACTAATTTTTAAACAGTTTGTTAACCCGAAGGTTAATTATATTCCCTCCTCAATAATCTTTATCTCCTCATCTGTCAAATCGTAAAGTCTATAGACAAGATTATCTATTTGTTTGGCTTGATTTTTATTGAAATAAAAAGGGAACCCGGCCTTTTCAAGTCCCGTGCCTTGCTGGGCGCTGCTTACATTTAACTCCACGGGGAAAATGTAAGGTCAGTAAATTAAATCTCCAGGCAGGGCTCCCTTACACCTGCACGCGATTTATTAAATCTACGGCCGGGAGTTTCACCGTGTCTCTGGAGTAAAATAACATAATATTTTAAAATGATGACGCCCCCTATTTATCAAGTCCCGCGCCTTGGGGAGCGCCGTTTGTAATTAACGCCACGGGGCAATTACAAAGTCGGTATGCAAATATAATAAATTCATTTTTACTATCCAAAACGTACCTACTCATCGTATAATCAGCAAGTAATTTATTTTGAAATTTTCTCCACTACCCCTATCTCCTCATCAGTTAAATCGTAAAGTTTATAAACAGAATTATCTATTTGTCTGTCTATCGCATCTATTTTTTTTTGATTATTTTTTTTCTTCATCAAATCTTTCTTTGTGATAATGTACTTAAATTGTGTTTTTGAGCATGACAAAATCGGTGAGCAGATTTATAGGGATTTTAGTAAATTTGGAAAGCGAATTGATAAGAAGATATTGACTGAAATACGGACTGGTTTTAAGAATGATGATAAACAGATTGACATTACTAATCGTATAGCAAGAGAGGTTAGGAATGGAAAACGATATGCAAACACATGGGTAAACACTTCAATTGGAGCGATACAAAAAGCGGAGCGGTTAGAGAGGCAGATAAACAATGGGGTTGAATATTTTGAGTATTCGGGACCAAATCCGAAGCGTGATTTTTGTAAATTTCATATTGGCAGGGTTTATCATTACACTGAAATTGAGCAGATGGATAATGGACAGGGGTTGCCTGTTTTGTATTATGGTGGTGGTTATAATTGTAGGCATTGGTGGAAGGGGAGTAGTAAGGAGGAGTTTGAGAAGAGGGATAAATCGTTTATAGCAGAGAATGAGAGTGTTAAATTTGATGAAGACAAGATATATAACATCTCTAAAAATACTCGTAAGTTGGTTAGACATTTAAACGAAGTAGAGAGAAAGATTAAAGGACAGGATTATGAGACAGGTGTTTTGATGGATAAAGAAGGCAGTATTGTATTATCCAAAGATGGTTCAAAGAATCGGGTTGTATTCTCTGTAAGACAGAAAAAACACATGAAAGGATTAATCCTTTCCCATAACCACCCAAATGGTTTAAGTTTATCTCAAACAGGATTAGTGAGACTTTCTCATTGTATTAAATGCAAACATTTTAATAAGAAATTTGAGAAAGACCTTGAACCCACTTGTAGCGCCTTCCCCAAAGGGATACCAAAAGAATTTTATGAATATGGAGCATTCTCAAAACAACACGATAAGATAGACCCTGACCAGGTTGGTGAATATGTATTTGAGAAACGAGAGAGGGTTAAATGAACTACAATCCAAATAATTTCAATATAAACTATTAAAGTTTAAAGTTTTTTGATTGTAGAGCCTGTTAGACGCCTTAAAATCAATTCTGTAAAGTTATTTGGATACCATTCTCAACTACTTTTTTAATTTCATCTTGAATTTGGTTTGTAAGTTCTTTTTGCTGTGCTGGAGATATGCCCATAAATTGGCGCTTAACTCTGCTTTTACCTGCACCTAATACCTCGTGATACATTGCTAATTGTGATGCTTCTGAATTAGAGAATCCGATAATAATTTCATTCTCTTTTTTCTGTATAACAGCAAGGGAGCCTAACATTCCTTTGCCTCTTAACCCTCTTACTTGTAGATTGACATTGTCCGCTCCAAATCTTCTCTGTTTCAAATCTTTATACCCACCTTTAACAACTACCCACTTATTGCCTGATGTTTTGGAAGTAAACCAATCAATCAATTTCTGTCTATACATCTGCTGACCTGTAGTCTTCCAACCAGGTGAGAATAAAGCCCCTGCTGGCATAGCGAAGGGCTTTGTTGAATATTGCTTGAATGGATTACCTTTGCGGTCCACTCCTTTTGTTGAGTTATCAATTATTGTGTCAATAATCGAATCTGCTAATCGTTCAAGTATTTGAGTGAAATCAAATTATAAACGGTTAAAACCGTTATTTTTTTAGATTTTTTCGTCATTTAACCCACGATTTAAATCGTGGGTTAATGAATAATACGAATTTTCACACAACCTCTTAAAGCGTGGGTTAATGAATATAACTAATTTCCAAAAAGTCTGTTAACCCGAAGGTTAATTATATTCCCTCCTCAACAATCCTTATCTCTTCATCTGTCAAATCGTAAAGTTTATAGACAAGGTTATCTATCTGTCTGTCTATCGCATCTATTTTTTGTTTGATTAGCCGACGACTAAGGTCATCGGTTGAGGGAGCATGATATTCTTTTTGAGCAGTGAGCATTTGGTCTACGAGGGTTATTATGTTGTCGGTGGTAGGTTGGTGTTGCGTGATTATTTTTGGGATTGGTATTTTCTTTACTTGTCCTATTCTTATTTTGGGAAATATTTCTGTCTCTGATTTAAACTCATTTTCATAATAATATTGTATTAATTTTGAATTTAATACTCCTATCAAGAATTTTAAATTAATCTTTTTACTCCTAATACAATATAAGCTTCTATTAGTAATATATCCGTCATTATCATATATGACAAATAATTTAGTTCCAGTTTCTCTTATAACAATCTTTTCATTCTTAAATATTTCAACATTTTTATTAAATTTTTCATAAATATTTTTATCTATATAACTTTCGGATTTAATTACATATCTTGAAATATCTTCACCGAACAATATTTTTATGGAACTTTTATTTCTATTTATAATCTTATCTTTTCCAATTTCTAAACCTCGAGATATTTCAATATAATTTTCTAGTGGAATAAATTTCTGATTCAATATTTCCGTAATAATATCAGACTTAAAAATATAATTTTGATTATTAAAATTGTTTTGATTTATTTCCAATAACTTTGTTCCTTCATCTTTTATTTCATAATATTTTATACTTTTATTTTTGTTATTACTTTTTTCAAATACACAAATACAAGTAGGCATTTTTACATTATGGAATACACCATCGCCATAATTTCTAATAATTAAAATTTTTGAATTTTCAAAAAAGAAATGTCTTGAAGATTTGTAGTTCATACCTTTTAAAAATAAATTTGGTATAATAAAACCCAATAAACCATTTTGATTAATTAAAAAGTATGATTTCTCTAAGAACAGCTGAAAAATGTCAAAAAAACTTTCCGTACAACTATATCTAATTTTTGCATAATTTTTTAATGAATTATCAAGATTTTCATATTTTACATACGGCGGGTTCCCAATGACACAATCAAAGCCACCGGTATTATATTCATAATCTTTCCATTTTGTAAAAGGTGAAACTAACTCTTTTATTTTATCCTGAACAACTTGTGAAGGAATTTTCCACTTATCTGAGTGTTTTAAGTAATTATTATTTACATATTCAATAGCATTGAATAGGTGTTTTTCATCCAAAATAAAAGTATCGTCAAAACTTTTTGCCCATAGATTGTGCTGCTGACCACCCCCCTCAACCGACGATTTAAATCGTCGGTTCAATACCATTGCAGAATATCCTTTCAGATGTTTTACTATTTCTGTTATTTTGTTACCCATATCTGCAATTATCAGATGTATATGTTCAGGGAGAACAGCACAGGCAAGAATTTTTACTCCAAATTTATCTTTTGTCTCTTTAAAACAATCAATCAAAATAGGAATTTGCTCATCATCTAAAATATCATAATCAACTGGCACTGGCGAGCGGGAATATTTAGTCGCAAATGTAATATGATGAAATTTGGATATTTCATTTCTTCCAATTATTTCAGGGAATTCTTTTTCCCAATCGAATGTATTGATTTTTCTAATCTCATCATTACCAAACAGGGACATATCTTTGTCATCGTAAAAATCGCTACCAATCAATGAATTACCACATTTAATATTATTTTTCAAATCGGGGAGTAATGCCTTCTGGCTATGCTTAAATAACTCGCCCGCACTTTCCAATATTTCACCTTCCATCAGTTTCAATAACAGAGATAATTTTGTCGTCTCAACTGCTTGGCTATCAATATCAACTCCATAAATATTATTTAAAAGTATTTTCTGCTTTTCTTCAATCGTCAAATGGAATGTCTTGTCATCAACTTGGTAAATTTTATTTCCCTTCAATGCTTTATTCCTGTTACTTTCATTAGAGTAATATTCAGTATGATAGTCAAGCAAATAACTATAAGCATTAACAAGGAATGAACCACTTCCACAAGCAGGGTCGAGTATTTTTAATTCTGATATTTCTTCGGGGGTTTTTCCTACCACTGAAGTGGTAGGTTGAGAAGACATATCTGAAGTGGTAGGTTGAAGAAGAGCGCCGACAGTATTTTTCACAATGTAACTGACAATATATTCAGGGGTGTAATATACACCTCCTGCTTTTCGGACTTCGGGTTTGTATTCAACTTTTGCTTGATGTCCTTCGGTTAGTCGAATAGTCTTGCCAAGAAACTGCTCGTATATATTGCCCAGTATTTCAATAGGTAAAACTGAAAATTCGTAAGGTGCCGGATAGTAAAGTCCTTTGATTATTCCTTTTAGAACCCTGTCCTCAATAACAAGATTACTTAACCAAGTTTCAATTTTATATAAACCGCTGTTATATTTTTTGTCTGCTTTTTGGAAATATAAATCAAGATTTTTATAAATCTCTGTTTGATTCGAAAGTGAATTTAAAGAGCCATAAACTTCAGTATT
>JAFGPR010000306.1 GCA_016936095.1 Ignavibacteriales bacterium
AAAGAAAAACAGGAAAAGAAGAGGAATAAGTAGTAAACTATTGTAAGAAATAACGTTTAAAAATCTCACTTAAGTTCCGAATATTTCATTTTATAAGTTGCCCTATGCTTTACATAGTGTAACTTTTTTCTCATTTAAAATATCTGATTAATTATTATTTTTCAACCCGAAATAGCTCTTAAACATTTCAATATTATTTTTTATCATTGTCGTTATTTTTTCATCAAATTCTTTAATAGAGTTAAAATCAAAATATTCTGCTAATAAATTTTTCTTTTCAGTATTTGTTGGGATATTATTTCCTTTCACATCAAAAATGTTTTGAAGAGCAATCTCGAACTGTTTAATAAAGACATAATTATCAAATATGTTATTGAATAGCTCTCTATTTTCTTCTGAGTTGGAAAGATGGAACAGGATTGTTGATGTTTCCTCGCCTATGTAAGTTTGCATTTGCTCAAGATTAATCAACATATATGATTGAATAATAAATTCAAGATTTACTAATCCACCACGTCCCTTTTTTAAATTAAAACCGACATCTTTCATAAGAATATTTTCAGAAGTTAGTTTATTGTACATTTTAATCGTTTCATTTATGATCGTATCTGAATTGAATCCTTTAATCTTTTCAACCATTGCATTCACAAAATTATCGAACAATTTTCTGTCACCACAAACAAATCGTGATTTAAGTAATGCCTGAAATTCCCATACTCTTGCTCTTTGTTCGATGTATTTAACATACTCATCAATTGTCCAGACTAATATCGAATTTTTACCTTCAGGACGTAATCTTAAATCAACCTGAATAGGTGATAAGAGTTTATTTATTTGATTTAAAAATTCTCTGAATACATCTTGCTTTTCTGTGAATTCATTTCCATCTTCTACTATCACGAGTAAGTCGAGATCAGAATTAAAGTTCATATCGTTTGCACCAAAACTTCCAAGTCCTGATATAAAATATTTAAAACCTAAATTTAACTTTTGTGTTAGATTATTGATTACAAATTCAATAAACTTTGTCAGATGAGTTGAAAACAATTTATAGTTAATTAATTTTAATGCAAATTGAACAGATAAAATAAATTGAAGCTGTTTTAATTCCATATGATCAAAAATATCTTCTAATTCCTTTTTAAAGACCTGACGAGTGAAAAGCAATTCAGAAAGATTTTTGTTATTGACCAAAATATTAATTGCTTTCTGGGAAAATTTACAAATCCGAAAAAACTGCTCCATAAAATTTTCGTCTTCCAATTCAGAATACCACAATGATGGCATTTGTGAATTTATTATGACTGATGAAAAATTATCTAGAAGTCTATCAGGCTCATAAGAATCCTGTAATATTTTAATTAACGTATCTTCAATCGAAGAGAACGAGTCTATTGTTTTCTTATCAAATTCTTTAACTCCCAGCAATCCGATACCACTTTGTAAGTACCTGATGTTTTTCAATGCTCTATCCCGATTTTGAAAATTAACATTATCAAAAGAATTAATTATTATAGAATTTTCATCTTGCGGTAAAGAAAGTGTAGTATAGAATATTTGTGATACCTCATTCTTTTTATTATTCAATATTGACTTGAATGAATTTACATTTTCTATTTTTAAATATCGCACTAATTTTTCCAACATTTGAGCATCAGTTGGGATTGAGTGTGTTTGTGTATCATTCATCAGTTGAAGAAAATGCTCTATCCTTCTGTAAAAGTAATAACTCTCCATAAGCAATTTGCTTTCCTTTTCAGATATGAGATTATGAAATTTTAATTTTTCAATTGCTTCAAGTGTATTTCCTGTTCTTAAATTTATTATTCTACCTCCATTCAATAATTGTAATGATTGAACAGTAAACTCAATATTTCTAATCCCTCCAGAAGACAATTTAATATTTTCTTCACTGGATTTTTTTTCGATATCCACTTTAAGTTTTTTTATTTGTTCCAATGGTGAATTGAAAAATGAAGTTGGATACACAAAATGGCTTAGATATTCTTTTACTTTTATATACAACTGTGCATCACCCGAAACCAAATTCATCTTAATCAACATTTGACGTTCCCAATTCTCCCCTCTTGTTTCATAATAGACAAGTAAATCGTGAGACGTCCGGCAAAGTGGTGAGAATCGTCCATCGGGCCTTAGTCTGAAATCAATACGATAGAGATATCCGTTATCGGTCATCTCTGTCGCAGTGGCAATAAACAAATTTGTTACTTCATTTAAAACTTCGAAATAGTCTTTGCCCTCCTTTATAAATGTATTTTCATCAAAGAATAACATCAAATCAACATCCGAACTATAATTCAATTCATTACCACCTAATTTTCCCAACGACACTAAACAATATCTATGTAATTCAATCCTCAGGTTGTATTTATTCACAATTTCCATGTAACATAACTCAAACAGATTTTCAAGAATTGAATTTGCGAGAATTGATAATTGCTCAGTGATTTTCTTAAGATCCCAATTATTTTGAATATCATTCAAACCAATTTTTAAAATTGACCTATTTTTAAGTAATCGTAAAAAATTAACTTTACTTTTGAAATTATCGTAAAGAAATAGTCCTGAATTAATTTCATCAGCAAAAGAGTCTGCAATTAATTCTTCCGCGAGATATTCTTGGTTGAACAACTGATACAAATAATGCGGATTACGAATTACAATATCTGTAAGGAAGTTACTTGAACAGGCAATGGTAACAACGATCTCAATATGATGTGGATATTTTATACAATCTTCCAGAAACGAGACTCGATTATAAATAGAAGATAAAATACGAATCAGATTTGCTTCTGAAGATTGATTGAGAACAAATTTATTCGCTTGTTCGTGAAACAATTTGACTAAGTCAGTAATTTTATTATGCTCAAAAAAACCTATTAAATTATCTCTTAAATAATTTTCAAGCCCGTTCAAATTAATATTTTTATTTACATCACTCAAATTCAATCAAAAAAAATTAGAATATATTTAAAATTAAAAAAGCCAATAGAATAATCCATTGGCTTTTTAAAAGAAATTTTAAAAATCAAAATTGTATTTTCTTTGCTTTCTTCGTTGCATAAGAATATACATAAGCACTCGCAATAAATATCGATGAGTAAGTTCCAATAAAAATACCAAACAATAAGGTAAATGAAAATCCTCTTAGAACATCTCCACCTCCAA
>JAFGPR010000035.1 GCA_016936095.1 Ignavibacteriales bacterium
CCATAATAGTGCTCATTTAGTGGATGGACATTGGGATAGGACAACACAAAAATGGATTGATAATAAAGACCCAATTCCTTGGGCACAGGACTTTAGTGAGTTAACTTTTGCACAGGAATTTTATACGAATTTCGGTTTATTAAAATATTACAATGCTGCTGCGTATTGTAATTTGATTCGACCAAAAGAAATTAAAAGATGGTTCTTCAATCTTGGCTTTGAATTAAATTTTAATTCTCTAATTGGAAATATTTTCGACCAAAGAATAAATTTATTTGTCGCATATAATTTAAGTTTGAATGGACTACCCAAATATATGGGAAGTAATAATTTTTTAACAGGAATAAAATTCGGTGATTACTTCGGAAAGGGAATAATATTATACTTATCGTATTTCAGCGGGAATGATGTTATCAGTGAATATTATTTTGAGAGAGTTAATAAATTTGGTTTGGGATTTTTGGTTGAATATTTTTAATTCTCAAATTTGCCGTCGGGTGGTTTCTCTCTCTTGCCCGTATCAAATTTTATTGAATTTGTAGGACAAACATTAATACAAGAGGAACAAGCAAAGCAATCTGGTATTATTTTATCTCTCTTTAAGATTGTGCTCATCACATTTGAAGGACAAGATTTTACACAAGCCTCGCATCCAATACATGTTTCATAGTTGACTTTGATTTTAAAGATAGAAATTTTTTCTGCTAACCAACCTATCAAACCAAATGGGCAAAACAAATGGCACCAAGGCCGATATACAAATAGACTTAATACTAATATTGTTGGAATAAAAATATAACTAATTACATCGATAACAGTTGGATTAAAAATTTTAAAAGGGTCATACCACTCAATAATATCAAAAGCCCAAGCAATAGCAATTACTGAAAAGATAAGAAAAAACAATATCCGAATACTGTTAGTAACAATGAAGGGAATTTTGAATTGTTTGAAAATGCTGTTATTTTGTTTTTTTGTTTTATTAATTCTGAAAATAAAATCTTGCAGTACTCCAAATTGACAACCCCAAGAACAAATAAATTTGTTGGCCAATATCACAAGAGATAAAAATATTATTAGGGCAATTATTCTTGGAATAAATACGACATTGCTTTTTCCAAACAAGACTATAGCATCCTTAATGGTTCCCATTGGACTAGGATCGGATCCCATAACAACACCAAAAATAACTATTGAGATTAAATATAACCATTTTCGATTTTTGGAATTTACTAAAGATTTTTTTGTAATAATAAAAATAAAAATTAAAAATATAAACCAAAGAAAGAATTTAAGATAGATTTTTAACCAGTTCTTCGATTGATTTTCTGAATAAATCGCGAGATTTTTATTTATCTCAGTTTTTATTTGGTCAATATTAATATTAAATGAATTTATATCCTTTTCGAAGTCATATTTAGTTTGGATCTTAAATACTTTAGATATTACTTCGTTTGGAATTTTTTTTTTCTCTCCGAATTCATCTAAAGACATATTTTCATAAATAATAAATTCACTTATATTTAATATCTTTTCTCTCTTTTCAACCCATAATTCGTTTGACGTTTTTGATAATATAACTACAAAAATGATTAGAATAAAAAATAAGATTATTACTTTGAAATGTTTCATAAAATAGTTTTCAATAAATATTTGAAATAGAATTTAAAAAAAATATTAAGTCGCTGTCCCTTCGCTTTGAACCCTAATTGGTTCAACTTCATAAGGTTCTGATTGTATTTGAATTTCAATGTTAGCAATGCAATCATACTTTTCATTAAGTGGAACCAAATCATTTTTCAAGAATAAATAGAAATCACCGGTAACAGCGCTATTTAAACTTCCTCGTAGATTGTTGTTATCTGTCTTGTGCCATTCCTTTCTTGGATCATAGGAAGATTCAGGTGTATAGAAATTTGAATTTGCTTTGTCAATTAGAATTGTGTACAAAGCATTCTTAACATTATCTGGGATATCTTTTTCTTGTTTATAATTAATTATGATACTTGTTTCTCTCCAATATTGAAATTTTTTAAATTTATCTGTGTTTAATAATTCAATCCAACCATTTAATGGGAAACTTAAATTATTAAAGAAACTGCGAAATTTTATATATCCCAAAATAAGTGTAACATAATGATAGAGCACTCTTAATATAAAAATTCCAAACATTGAATAGCAAATTAAATGAACAGTTCTATTAGGAATGATAAAGAATAAGGGAATAGGAATTGATAAACCAAGTATAAACCACAAAATACCAATATGCTTAATTCTGAACGAACGGTAATTTCTTAATGTCAAAACATTTTGGGAATATTTTTTCTTTTTGATTTTCTTTGCTTCTCTTTCCGCTTGTTTAATTTGCCAAGCTTTATTTCTTGCTTCTATCTCATCGGCTCTATTAAGTATTTCTTTGAATTCAGGTTTCATTATTTTTAATATTGTTAATTAATAAAGTTTACAATCGAAAATTAAGCAAAAAAAAGACTGTAAGTTTAGAATTTTCAACACTAACAAATTAAAAATTAAATTGTATAACTGTTTTTTTTGTGTGAATATTTTTCAAAAGCGATATTTTCATTTTGATAAGAATTCATATATTTGCACTGCAAAAAATTTGATTTTTTAACATTTTTTAACATC
>JAFGPR010000307.1 GCA_016936095.1 Ignavibacteriales bacterium
ATATCGGAAAGAAGATTTAAAGTATGATGAAATCAGCCATAAATATGCGTTTGATTAAAATGTAAATTGAAAATTCCTTTCGTGCGTATAGGATCACGCACGAAAGGTTTTTTTTGCTGATTTTGAGAAATTGCAATTAAAAAAATGCTAGCCGATAAGCCGTTATCAAACACTATCTCCCTTAACAAACATTTGTAAATTGCAATGATTGCAGAATACTCATTAAAAGTAAAACAGATTGAAAAACTATTACTACAAAATAAAGGACGACTGCAGAAAGGGCCTTGTAAAATATCTTGAGAAAGCTCTAATGAAAATACCAAAGAATGAAAATTCAAAAATTCTTGACATCGGATGTGGAACAGGAGTGCCAACTATTTGGATTGCAGAGAATTTTCCATGGACTGTAATAGCTATTGACACCGATAAGGACTCTCTATACTATTTGCAGAAAAAGATAAAAAACAAACACCTTCAAAATAAAATTAAAACACTAAACAAGTCCTTCTTTAATTATAATTCAGAGGATGAGTTCTTTGAAATTATACTTGCAGAAGGATTTCTAAATGTTGTAGGATTCGAAACCGGGTTTAAAAGAGTTATTAAACTCCTAAAAAAGAGAGGATATTTCATTATTCACGACGAGTATAAGGACCACCAGAAAAAATGTGAATTCATTCATAAAAATAATTGCAAAATCATTGATTCATTATATTTGAATGAGGGTATCTGGTGGAATGATTATTACCAAAAGCTTGAATTCGAGATAAATAACATTAAGGATATTCAATTAAAGTCTTTATTTAGCTCTGATATTAAAGAGATAGAATACTACAAATCCGATCCATCTCTATTTAGATCAATTTATTACATTGTATTGAAATTATAAAATAAAGAACTAGCTTTTTCAAAATCGAAAATAACATGAAGATTGACCATAATTCGTACAAAATAAAAAAATTAATCCCATTCAGGCTCTTGTCTATATATGCATATGATACTTTAGGCACAGGACATAATATGTATGCTCAAATAGAGATAGATGTAACTGATTTACGGCAAAGCATAAGAGCTCAACGAAAGATTGGCATAAATGTTTCATTTTTTGGTTTTCTCCTTTACGCAATTGCTAAAACCATTGATGAGAACAAAGATTTTAATCAAATACGATGCGGAAAACGATCATATTATTTTAATGAAGTTGACATTGATACTGCAATTGAATTAAAGCATGAGGGTGTTTTAATTCCTCGTAAATACATTGTTAGAAATGCGGCCAACAAATCCAACGAGGAAATCACACAGGAAATTGAAGCTGCAAAAAGAAAATGGAAAGAAACTGGCCTTACTGGTAAAGATGATAAAAAAGCACTTCGATGGATAAAGTGGGTTTCGATTTTGCCTAAAGGCTTAATAAAACTTTTCATCCGGAGGTTATCAAATAAACCACTCAAGATAAAAGGTAGTTTTGGTACCACATATGTCGCATCAGTAAGCGGATTTGCTAATTTTTCAGGTTTTATAATACCTTTTTTTGAAGGAAGAAGCAGACCTGTCTCATTTGCAATAGGGGGTGTTACTAAGAAACCTTGTATCATCAACTCAGAAATAAAAATTCGTGAATATTTAAGCATGACTATTTCAATAAATCATGACTTGATTGATGGGGCTCCTGCGGCCAGATTTGTAAATCGTCTTAAACAAATAATTGAGGGGGTAAAATAATATTATGGTTTAATTATATGAATAAGGAAATAACAAATATTGATGCCAACTATGCGCTTGATATTGTTAAAAACATTTGTCAAAAAGTAGGTCCTGGTTTAGCAGGTAGTACAAAGGAAAGAGAACGGGCGATTATTATTGAAAAAGAGTTGAAATCTCATTTGGGTGAAGAAAATGTTTTAGTTGAAAAATTCAGAGTTGCTCCATTTGCATTCGTAGGCACCTATAGTGTGAGTGCTATTTTCATGTTTATTGCTGTATTGCTCAATATATCAATCGGTTTCTTCTCTGGATTATTAACATGGATAACATCCATTACTGCTCTTGTGTTTTCTGTTTTATCTCCAGTGATTTTTATTCTCGAATTTATATTAGGATATAAATTAATTGATCCGTTGTTCAGGAAAAAAGAATCTTTAAATGTGATTGGAACATTCCGAAAACCTGAAACTAAAAAAGTAAAACGATTGCTTATAATAAGTGGTCATCATGATAGTGCACCTGAAAATACATGGCTTCGCTATTCAGGTTATGGCTTATTTTTCCTCTCAGGTACTTTCTTTATAAGCTTTATAACTTTATTGATTATGAGCATAATTCAGCTGTCAGGTATTATTTTTGGTAATTTAAAATTAATTAGTTTTGGAACAATAGGATGGATCTTGCTTATCTATCCAATAATACCTTCAGTTATATTTGGGATAACCTTTGTTAAGGGAAGGAAAAACTATGGAAATGTGCCAGGTGCAGCAGATAATCTATCTGCATGTAGTCTGGCTGTTGCGATGTGCAGATTTTTAGTAAAGAATCCATCTTATATTCCAAACGATATTGAAATCCGTTTTATAACATTTGGTAGCGAGGAAGCAGGATGTCGAGGTGCAAGAAATTATATCGAAAATCATTTAGATGAATTAAAACAACTAGATGTACGATTGCTCAACTATGAAACAGTAGTTTTCCCAGAAATAACAATATTAACTTCGGATGTAAATGGAACCGTAAAAAATTCTAATGAGCTTATAGAAAGTCTTGTGGCAGCGGCAAAGCGTGCAGGGATTCCATATATATTAAAGCCATCTATGCTTGGAGTTTCAAACGACTCTG
>JAFGPR010000308.1 GCA_016936095.1 Ignavibacteriales bacterium
GCTTATACAATTTATTATACTTTCTTCATTTTTAATTATTAAAGCATTATCAAATTTCTCTGCACCTTCTATTCCAGATGCTTTTCTTCCAAGTAGTACTCCTGGATGTTCTTTTAATAAAAATAAAATATCCTTATTCTTGGAAATTACTTCGAGAAGTACTTTATTAAAATCGCTTTGGTCCTTGTTAAATCTTATTTTATCACTTTCAGAATATAGTTTCATGACAGTTTTATGTCTTCTATCTTCGGGATGAAATGCACCGAAATCCCAACAACCAACACCAATTACTTTTTTGTAATTGCTCTTATGATATTTTTCTAAAAATTCTTTTTGTGATTTATTCTTAGAAATTTTATAAATATCAAATCCAACAGCACCTGATACTTTTACTTTGCCTTTTAATTGTGGGAAGTATTCATAAGTTGCATTTCTTGTTCGCTCCGACCATTGCATGTTTAAATTTTCATATAACACCTTTTTTTTGTTCCATCCCCAAACAAATTGTCCGATTGTATTTTTGTCAGTTCGAAAATTACCTTCAGCTACAAGTGAAACAGCTACAATATTTCTTCCTCTGGCATATTTCATTACTTTAAAATTTGTCTTAGCACCAATAGGACCAACATTAAAATATAGACGTGGTTTGTATTTGTTAATTAAATTACATCCTAAAAACATTATATCTTCTAAAACTTCGTATCCCATATATCTTAAATAATTACAAACAAGTGTAGCCATTTGTCTGTCACGAGAAGGAGCCGAAGACCATTCGAGATTTAGCGCATCAATTTTGTTCATTTTATAAATCTTTATGTAGAATTTTATACTTCAATTCAGCGATTTTCCAATCCTCTTCAGTATCAATATCTTGCACTTCTGTTTGTTCTAGAATAAATGGAAAATTATTTTTAGTTATTACGGTTTTGTCTTTTAAAAAGGATTTAACTTTGCACCAATAAAATTGACCAGCATCATGATATATAGGTTCCAAATCCTGACTTCTTTTAGCAATATTTTCAGTCCATATGTATTCTAATATCCCATTCTTATTTAATCGAAAAGATCTTTGTACTGGATAACTAAACTTAACAACAGGTATAATAGAATCAGATTCTTTCTCAAGCATTATTTTAAATGCTTCTTGTATTTTACACTTGTTGACAAAAAGAGCAGTAGGATAAATACAACACAGATAGTCAAAATTTCTATTTATTTTTTGGTATTGATTCAAAACCTCAATTAAAACCAGGCTCGTTGTTGCATAATCATTTGAATTTTCAATTGAACGAAAAAAAGGTACAGAGGCACCATATTTTTTTGCAATTTCTGCTATTTCAGTATCATCTGTAGAAACCATTACTTCGTCAAATATTTCTGAACCTAAGGCAGCCTCTATACTATAAGCGATAATAGGTTTACCAAGAAAATCTTTAATATTTTTTCTTGGAATTCTTTTTGATCCGCCTCTTGCAGGAATAATAGCTATATTTTTCATCTACTCAATCATCTCCCAAGTTAATGGTGAACCTTTTTTAAATGAATCCTTAAATTTCTTACCAATTATTTGATAAAAATATTTCGGAGGTAACCCATTACCTGGTCTAATTGATCGAACATTAATTTCGGTAATTATTTCCCCTTCTTTCACGTCTTCGACTACAAAAAGTGAACGACAATGAATTCTATTTTTTTCGGCTTTTGGTGTTAACTCATAATTAATTTTTCCTAATGCTTTTTCGACATTCCTAATTGAGATAACCATTTGTTTAAATTCATCGGGTTCCATAGAAAATGATGAATCAGGACCACCGATATTTCTATCAAGAATAAAATGTTTCTCAATAATTTTAGCACCCAGTGCGACAGAAGCAATGGCAACATCACTTCCCAAAGTATGATCCGATAAACCTACAATAACGTTAAACCTTTCTCTTAGATTTGGAATTGTTAAAAGATTTGCTTCTTCAATGGGTGCAGGATATGAAGATGTGCATTTTAATAACGCAATATCATTATTTCCAACCCTTCGACAAACATTAACCGCTTCCTCAATATCACTTAAAGTAGCGATACCTGTTGATATAATTACCGGCTTTTTCTTTGAAGCTATATATTCGATTAAAGGAATATCAGTAATTTCAAATGATGCCACTTTATAAGCAGGAACATTCATAGCTTCTAAAAAATCAACTGCAGTTTTATCAAATGGAGAAGAAAAACAAATTAATCCAATCTCTTCTGCAAATTTTTTTAATTTGGGTTGCCACTCCCAAGGTGTGTATGCTTGTTGATACAATTTATATAGTGTTGTCCCATCCCAAATTGAACCATGTTTAATCTGAAAATATTCAGAATCAGAGTCAATTGTAATTGTATCAGGTGTATATGTCTGAAGTTTTATTGCATCAGCACCTGCTTCTTTTGCTGCTTTGATAGTTTTCATCGCAACATCAAAATCCTGATTATGATTTGCTGATAATTCTGCAATAATAAATACTTTCTCTATATCACGTATTTTCATTTTCATTTTTTTACTCATATAATTCCGTGTAAATACGATAGAATTTCTTGTTAATTACTTTATTTATATCAAACTCCATATTAAAATTTAAATCTAATCTCTCTTTAATTGACCATATTAGATCTTCAAAGCCAAGATGATGTCTAAAAATTACTGTAGAAGAGAATCTTGGATTTATTTCAAATAATTTTGGGCCGTTATTTGTTTTAATAAGTTGTATATTAATAGATCCTTCAAGTTCAATTGCGTCAGCAATGGTTTCACAATAATTATTAATATACTTTTCAAAGACTACTTTAGCATAGCCTGTTAATCCTCCTTTTAACTGTCTATGTAAAATAATGACAAAAGTCTTCTTTGAATGACTTGCTCTGTATATTCCACAAGTATATTCTTTGTCATTTGGTAATAATAATTCCTGAAACACACCGTTAGTAAATTCTTTCTTATGTAAAGCATATAAATCTCTAGTCACTTTTCTTACGCTTTTGGATCCTGATGTTTCTTTTGATTTGAATATACATGGAAAACTTAAGGGAGTTTCTTCAGTGTCAACTGTCCATGGTAATCCAATATCAAGTTTTAGAGATTCGAGATATTTAATTGTTTTTAGTTTATCAAAAAAATTAAAAAAACCATTAGTTTTAGGAATAATTACTTTATCATTAAATCTATCTGATTCATTATTTTTAATATAATTTGCAATATTATAAATTTCTTTCTCGTTAACAGGAATAATAAAATTAATTTTATTCATATTGACTATTGATTTGATATATTCCAAATAATTTGGATCATTAGCATCTGGGATTTTAATAACTTCGTCAACAAAAAATTTCCCTGCATGATTATCACTAATATCTGTCCCAATTATTCTTTTTACAAAGTTGGAATTACGCAATATCTTAGCAATACTTTGAGCAATATCTCCACCAATTGCAGTAATTAGTATATTCATTATTCTACCTCTCCAAAACCGTTCTTAAGTAGTTGTTATTAGGATCATAATTCTGAATATCATCAAATAATTTTGTCTTATCGTATGGAATTTTATGAAAAGAAAAAGTGTCATTTACAGTATCAAATATAACCAATGATGATAGTGAGTATTTATCGCGTGGTTGACCTACAGAGCCTGGATTAATACAAACAGTATTATTTATCTTAAACGAAAATGGATAATGAGAATGTCCAAAAAATATGTAGTCATAATCATATTCACCAAATTTTTTTAATAGAGAAATATCAGAATTGGAGTAAATATATTCTGATGACAACCAAGGATTTGCGTGGCATAAAAATATTTTCTTTTTATTAATTTCAATAAGTAAAGAAGGAGGTAGATTAAACAAGAAAACTGTCTGCATTTTCGTCATAGTTTCTAATGCTACCATGTGACCACTACCATACTTCTTCACAACTTCATTTTGACTAATTCTATTTAATTTTATATCTTTAATAATTGTTTCATGATTTCCACCGATTGATTCACAATCCCAAGATTCCAATAAATTGAACATTTCTTTGACTCCATAATAATAACCAACGAAATCGCCTAAAATAAATATTTTATTTACCTTATTTAAGATTAAATAATTTAGGACTGCTTCAAGTGCATAATTATTTGCATGTATATCAGATAAAATTCCGATTTTCATAATTTTAGAATTTGTTTTATCTCATTTGTTATTTCTGATACAGACTTTAATTGATTATTATTTTTATATTTTTTAAACTTATCAACATCAGGAAAATGAGATTTATCAGAAGTTCGAATTTTTTTTTGCATTCCTGTATCAACAATACCTGGGTCAAAATTGATTACATTAATTTCCGGAAATTCTTCTCTAATTACCTCAAAAAACATTTTAGAAGCTGCTTTTGTACTACAATATAATGACCATCCCCTGATCGGGTGGTTAGCCGCTCCAGTAGTCATATTAAAGAATGTAATATTTTTATTTTTTACACTACTTATAATTTTTTGAATGATAATAATACTTGATATAAAATTTAAGTTAGTAATCTTAACAAGTTCATTAATCTTAAAACTTCCTACCATCTTCACATTTCCGATACTCGCAGCATTATTAATAAATATCACTTTATCTTCAGATTTTAATATTCTACGAAAATTTATTTTTTTGACTTGGTCAAGATCCGTTAAATTACATCTAATTTTTACTTTCGTATCCTTGGATAAATCATTTTTGACATCATTAGAAATTCCTATTAAAAAGTAAGTTTTACTAAACTCATCATATAATGCTTTCCCAATTCCACTAGTCATGCCTGTTATAATAATTTTTTTCATAATAATGCTTTTATAATCCTCCTAACACCTTGTCCGTCACAATAAGAAATTTTTTCAATATTTGTTGTTAAATATTCACTAAATAAAC
>JAFGPR010000309.1 GCA_016936095.1 Ignavibacteriales bacterium
AATTGGTGTTGAAGATATTTTTGCTCCGCTATAAATCGGCGACAGACTAAATTCGGTTCCTTTTTGTGGATTAAGTACAATTATTCTACCATCAATTGTTGTAGCTATTATATCAAGATAGGAATCGTCATCAACGTCGGTAGTCAAAGGTAAACCGGTAAAACCAATTTTTAATGGATCATAAAATGGAAAGTTCTCTGCAAGAGCACCGTTTAAATTATATGCTTCGATTTTCTTCCCATTATTTAAAACAATATAATTATCACCGTCCTTTTTAATATCTGCTAACGTAAATGAAGTCAATGGAACATTGGATAAGACTTTAAATGTTTCAAGGATATAATTTTCTTGAATTACATAAAAAATATTGTCCTCAGATAATAACACCAAAACATTTTGATTATTTTTATCAATTGTTGCAATTGAATGAATAATTTTTTCAGGAATATTTAATAACAAACCACTTGTATTCCATAAATGATTGTCTGAAGATACATAAGTTATTAATGAGTAGCTATTATATAAAATTTGATTTATAGATTGATCTAAAATAATTTGATTGCTATCTGAAATATAAATTCGTTTTTCAATTACATTGTACCCTATATTAAATAACCTACCATTAGATATTCCAAGAGAAAAATAAATAGTGTCTTGATCAAAATTTCTAAAGACAGGATTCGCTGTAATACTATCGCTAAATAAAAATGTTATACACGTATCAAGCAAACCTTCTGTGTGTAGAATATTTAATTTATTTTCAACAACGCCAAGTATTAAATTTACAGTATTATGACTTGATACCGCTGGTCTTAAATTTGAAAAATCATTAATTGTTTTTTGAATTTGTCCATCAATATTAAGTCTATACAGATTTTTATTGTTTAATAAGTACAACTTTTGATCATTCGTTTGAATATGCAAATAAGAAAGTTCGGAATTATTATTTAGAAGATTAAAATGAGTACTTTTGAGTAATTCAAAATTTTCATAGCCAAACTTAACATCAAATGACATCGTATTATTAATTTCAGAAAAATTATTAATCGTAATTAGACTTTTTGATCCATTATTTGAATTTGTATTGGGTTTGGTATTTAGTCCAAATTCATTTTCATAAAATTCAGCAGGATTTGATGAATACCAGGTATCTTCCTTTGTGCCTTCACCTACAACTCTATCACCAATTAATGTATAAAATTCTTCTCCAATCTCAAAAATTCCATCAGCTTCAATTAAACGAACACCCAAATTATTTTTATCATTATTAATTTCATTATTTTCAATTTTTGATTGAATAATATTTTCATCAATATGCCAAATTAATAATCCTATATCATCAAAAGGGTCACCAATTTTATCTTCTAATTCATATCCTGGTAAAGCCCAATCAAATTCATCAACATCAATAACAACACCAGAAATTGAATCAACATCATAATAAAGATAACCAGTAGTATCTCTTTTAAATGTTTTCGTATATTGAAGATCATCAACTATATAATTTAATATACTACCATTTTTTAGTGCATCACGTTTTCTATTCTCAACTAGAAAATATTCGCTGGAATTGATCGGAATTTTTAACAATGTTGTATCACCACCTTGGGCAATTAAATAATTTACAAGATTAACATTATGTTCGCCAACTGAAATTGTTGTAGGAATTTCCCAACCAAGATATATTTTTTCCCAAGCAGATGGCTCAGGTGGAAATAATCCCATATATGCAAAGATTGATTGCCCATCCATAAGTCCAAATCTACCTATTCTGCTTAAGCCCGATTCCGTATCATATAAATCAGGTAAACCAAGATGGCTAGCAATTGAAGCAACTATTAGACCATTTATTGTAAGTTCAATCAAATAATTTCCATTAAATGTTTCAACTTCTCTTGACTCTGTTTCAGGTAAGATAATTGTATTAGTAATTTGAAAACTACCACCTTCAACGGGAAAACCTGCAAATTGTTGACCATAAATTTCCTTGAATGCTTTGCTTCCCAAATAAACAGAGGGAAGGTCCTTATCATTACCTAAACTTCCGGGTGTATTTAGTTCACGTCCTACCCCAGCATGAAAAATTACGAATAAATCATATTGATTAAAATCAATAAAATTGGTTGACGTATCAATTGTCGTCCAAACTTCTTGGCAAAAATTCCCCATTGCTGAGAAATCATTTGAATTAACAGCTGGTGAATATTCTCGCATCTCTTTTGAGACAGTAATCACTTGTGGAAGTATATAAAAACCTAAATTTAGATTATTATTCGATACTTTTTTAAAATAATTTTTTGCAAATTCCAAGTGATTTGAAAAATATTCTGTGTTATGAGGTAATGGATCTAAAATATCTTTTCTAGTTTTATTCTCACCAGTGTATATCGAACCGAATTTCCCATTACCATAGGTAGCATCATATTTATCTTCCTGAAATTCAACCATTACAGCTAAAATTTTCAATGTATCATTTGCAAGTTGAAGTTTCTCCGTTGAAGGGAAAGGATTCAAATTTCCAATAAATGTCTGTGAACATAAATTAACCGAAACAAAAAGTAATAGAATTAAATACTTTTTAATAGCCATAATTAAATTCCTCTTGGAAATCCTTTAGGATTCGGAGTTTTATCCCAACCAACAGTAACCGAAAAACGTAATGTGTTATTTAGTGGATGGTTTTCCCCATCTTTAAAAAGATCAGTAGTAATATAACTGAAATCAACACCATACATATCTAATCTTGCACCAACACCCAGAGTAACAAATTTTCTGTTACCGAAACTTGGATCTTCATAAAAGAAACCTGCCCTTAAAGCAAACATAAAATCACCCGGTGTTCCATACCAATATTCTAATCCCATCGAGGTAACGATATCTCTAATTTCCTCTCCGAATGATTGATCAGCCCATGCTGTAAAAATTGCTTCGTAAAACTCATCTGGTGACTTTCCTGCTGCACTATCTCTTCGCGTTACAAGAAGCTTACTGAAATCTAAAGTATAAGTCAAAGAGTTAAATTCATCTTGTATTATTCGAGTGGCAAATCCCAATCTGAAATTCGTTGGGATAGGGTCTGCTTGTGCTCTATCAATATACCAAATTTTTGGACCAATATTGCTTAAATTAGCTCCTATACTTAACCTATCTCCAAACTCACCAATTAAAGGTAAATCCAATTCTTGAGGTCGCCACATACCACCGATATCAAAACTAACTGACGTTGCCACACCTTCTCCTTTTTCTTCACCCGTAGGTTTATCAGCTAAACGACTATGAAATATTCTGAAATTTAATCCTAATCCCCAATCCGAAGAAAGTTTTGTAGCATAACCAAGAGTCAAAGCAGCTTCATAAGAACGAAATACACCAATTACTTCCGGGCTATCTTCACCAGTTCTGTTAAACTCACCGTAGTTAAAATATGTTATACTTGCAGCAATAGTACCACTCAGTTCTTCCAAATAAGTATAAAATGTAGCATATTCATAAGATAAATCAAGATGAAATTGTGGTAACCATGGACTATGTGTAAAACTAAAATCAATTCCATCAAGATATGCAAGTCCAGCTGGATTCCAGAACATTGCTGCTGAACCATCAGCTAAACCTGTACCTGTTTCGCCCATACCACTTGCTCTTGCATCCGGAGCTATCAACAGATAAACAACTGCCGATTCACCCTGAGCAATTATATCCCGCTCATAACCAAGGAAAGCAGTTAAAATAAGCACCACATAAAATAATTTTTTCATTTTTTCTCCTTCTTTATAAAATATTTTTTATTATCTAATGATTGCTAATTTACCTAATAAATTTTCTTTATATTTTCCGTCAATTGTTTCAACGTTTAATTTATATAAATATGTTCCATTTGCTAACATATCACCATCTTCATCTCTACCGTCCCATTCAAGAATAATATATTTGTCAAATATGTTTTCACTTTTTATTTCTTTTATCAATCTTCCAGCTATTGTATAAATTTTTATTGTCACATTTATTTCCTCTAAAAGATTATGATGAAATGTAAAATATGTTAAATCCGAAAATGGATTTGGATAATTATATAAATCCCTCAATGCTATCTGACCATCTTCTACTACTGAAAAATATTCTTCTTTTTCCGATAAATTATTAAATATATCCCATGCTCTTACTTTTATTGTATAATCACCTACATCGAAATTGTAAAAATCATATTTGATAGTCCCCTCTTTTCCACCTGCATCAAGTTCGCCAATAAAATAATTTGTCAAATCAATTGCGTTCTCGTAATCGTTATTAATTATGCATTCCAATCTGTGACCTACACCTAAACCTGTTGTATTAATTCCTGCTTCGTCATTCAGTTTTACATATAAGCTAAAATCAGGGTTGACAAGATATGAATTTTCAAATTCAAGATTATCAAAATAAATTTTTACATTTGGACCTGTACCATCTGAAATTTTTGTTGTATCAATACCACCAATAAAAATATTATTCGAATATCCAACTCCATCTATTGATTGATTATATAAATATGATACAATTTTTCCATTTCTATTTTCATTTGAAATATCTTTTGGTATTGTTACAGATGTAGTAAATTTTCCGTTCACGACGGATGCTCTTCCTCTAAATAATGCTCCTCCTTGTTTCTTAAAATCGTGAATATACACTCGAGTTACATTATTTCTGTCCGTAAAAAATTCCTTAACACTTTGCAGTATTTCAGAATCATAAATTGTAATTATTGTTTCACCATCAAAATCTTTAATTGAACCATCATTATTTCTAACCGAACCTGAAATTTTGACATTTTCAAGTGCTTTGACTTGCACAACTGAATCAAGACTAAAACTATTTATTGAATCAACGTTAGCATTTAATCTCGGTTCATGCAATCTTATTGTTGGATCACCAAATAAAATAAATTTTTCTGTATTCTGACTTACATTAGCATTTTTCGCTAACATTATCGCCGAACCTAATCTTATAGGATAATAATCCAAATCTTTTTGATTTAATAAATTAGAGTATAAACTATACATCAAATAAGCATTAGTTGTTGAAAAGACTACTCTTGAAGAAGAAAATCCAGCAATAATACCCGCATCCTTAGTTAATAATAATTCCTCAGTTCCGCTAATAACTTTTGGATCATCAAACCAGCCAAAGCTACAAGAAGGAACTGTAAGGAAAAAATAATTTTTGTTTTTAAATTGTGATATTGTCTTTGATTGTTCAAATACTTTTTCGTGAGCCCAGAGTGAAGGACTCCCATGTCCAATGTAATTTGTCATTAAGGACTCATTATTTATACCATTGATTATCGCGGTATTTACATCGGGTTTTCTTCTTCCCTCTCCGGTAAATATTTCAGGATATTCAACTAAATAAATTTTATTCTGATCAAAATAATTGGGAATCCGAGCTGATAAATTCTCCGACTGATTTGTGTGTTCAGCACCATCAGTTTTATCTCCTGCAGGTCCATCATCTGCAATAAGAATTATTCGATTTCTCCAATTACCTATATCTGAGTTTGTTTCGTAATCAATAATTTTATCGACTGCATTCTTTGCTTCAGTTAGACTATTGACTGTTAATCTTCCAACTGAAATGTCCATATATTTATCAGTTCCAACTATCCAAGAATAGAAATCATCTGTTGAATATGCACCGATTTCATTTAACGATTCATTTGTCTCGTAAGTTGGAACGAAATTATTATTCATCCCTTCTACATTGAAATAATCATAACTTCCATCACCGAATAAGATGCAATACTTAAGTCTATCGGTTCCAGTATAATTGTCATAAGCATATTTCAAAAAATCTCTAATAGCAACCGGATCAACC
>JAFGPR010000310.1 GCA_016936095.1 Ignavibacteriales bacterium
CACAAATTTACTGAATAATCCCATTTTTCCTCCAAATCGAAATTAAAAAATATTTTGTTTAATTAAAGTTACATAAAATTTAATAAAATTGAAAATTATTTCTTTTGCTTAAATTCCACCTTTAAAATTACGCTTGCTTCAACATTTTTATTTTTATAAATACCAGGTAAAAATCTTGTCTTTTTAATTGCATCAATTGCTGCTTCATCACAACCTAGTCCTATACCTGATAATACTTTAGCATCAGAAACATATCCGTCAACATCGATAGTCACGATTACAGATACAATCCCTTCCAAGCCATATTTTTCAGCTTCGATTGGATAAACAAGATTTTTCATAATAGCATCCATACCACCAATTGGCTCTGGACATACATCGGCATCGCAAAGTGGTTTTTCAACTTCCTTCCTTGTCTTTTTTTGTCGTGAACCTTTTTCATATTCTGAAACTGATGCAACATAAAATTGATCAAACTCAAATTTAGTTTCTTTTACCAATTTACCCCTATCGTAATATTTTACATTCTTCAAACTTCCATTTTCATAATAAGATTTATTGACACCATCAAGTATTCCCTCCTTAACAGAAAACTCATCTTTTATTAAACCAGATTCAAAAAAATTTTTTACCATTCCGTTCAATATACCATCATTATATGTTTTTTGACTTTCTAAATTTCCATTTGAATAATACCAATATGATGGTCCCTCTAAAACATCATTGACATATGATAATTCATACCTAACAACATCGTTACTATAATAAGCTGTGGCAATTCCATTCTGAGAAAAGCATACTGAATAAGACAAAATAAAAATGATTACGATTTTTTTAAGCATAATTTTATTACTATTTTAAAAATTACCAATTCTTATACACAAATTTAATTTTTTTATTCAATATTTTTTATGAAAAATATGTTAATTGTATTTTTTTTGTTAATTTTGAACATTATTATACAATCAATTGGATAACTTTATGAGCATACTTATAGACAAAAATACTCGTCTTTTAGTTCAGGGAATCACAGGAAGCGAAGGTTCTTTTCATACTCAGCAAATGGTAGAATATGGTACAAATGTGGTCGCTGGTGTAACACCGGGAAAAGGTGGACAAAATTTTGAAGGAATTCCAATTTTCAATACTGTACAAGATGCAGTTGAAAAAACCAAGGCAAATGCAAGTGTAATTTTCGTCCCTCCTGCTTTTTCAGCTGATGCAATATTAGAAGCATGTGATGCAGATGTAAAATTAATTGTTTGTATTACCGAAGGTATTCCAGCTAAAGATATGGTTGATGTCTTTCATCATGTAAAAGCAAAAAATATCGCACTAGTAGGACCAAATTGTCCTGGTGTCATTTCACCTGGTAAATGTAAAATTGGAATTATGCCCGGCTTTATTCACAAAGAAGGAAATATTGGAGTTGTATCTCGAAGTGGAACTTTAACTTACGAAGCAGTAAAACAACTGAGCGATTTAGGAATTGGACAATCTACTTGTGTTGGTATTGGTGGTGATCCAGTTGTTGGTTCTCAATTTATTGACATAGTTAAATTATTCAATGAGGATTCTGAAACAAAAGGAATAGTAATGATTGGTGAAATAGGTGGAACTGCAGAAGAAGAAGCAGCTGAATATATAAAAGAAAATGTTAAAAAACCTGTCGTCGGATTTATAGCTGGACGTACAGCACCTCCAGGCCGAAGAATGGGACATGCTGGTGCAATTATTTCAGGCGGAAAAGGAACAGCCACTGAAAAAATGAAAGCAATGAAAAATTCAGGAATTTTTATTGTTGAGAGTCCTGCAGAAATCGGTATTACGATGAAGAAATGTCTTGATCTTTAAGACGTCAAATTTTAGAGAGTATTAATGATCCGCAATTATAATAAACAAAATTTTTTGCAACCAACAATTCAAAATGAATAAATCAAATTATACACTAGCTATTTTAAAGCCTGATTGTTATCGTAAAAATCTTGTTGGAACTATTATCGATAAAATTCTTAACGCAGGGTTTATAATAAAAAAAATGAAAATGATTCACCTCGCAAAAGAAGAAGCAGAAAAATTTTATGAGGTTCATAAGAGAAAAGATTTTTATATCGAACTAATAAAATTTATGACTTCAGGTCCTTCTTTTCCAATGATTCTTGAAAAGGAAAATGCAATTGAAACTTTCAGAGAATTTATCGGTTCAACCGATCCAAATAAGGCTGCGGAGGGAACAATAAGAAAATTGTACGCTGATAATGTCCGTCAAAACATTGTGCATGGTTCTGATACAGAAATAAATGCCAAACGAGAAATACAATTCTTCTTTAATTCATAGATTACAGGTTTAATTTTATGAAAATATTAAATTTAATTCTAATTAGTCTTATTTTTCATTCTTTTGTAAATTGTGTGCAAAAGAATAATGATGAAGAACAACAACTTGTAATAGTTGGAGCTGATAGGTTAGTTTCAGAATATTTATACCTAATTGAGAATAAATCTATTGGACTAATAACTAATAATACAGGATTATTATCAAATGGTGTTCACCTTGTCGACACATTAGTAAATATTCGAAATGTTACTGTTAAGGTTTTATTCGGACCTGAACACGGTATCAGAGGTGATGCTCCTGATGGCTCAACAATCTCTGACGAAGTGGATACAAAAACAGGAGTAAAAATAGTTTCACTTTATGGTCAAATAAATAAACCAACACCTGAAATGCTCGAAGGTATTGACATCTTGATTTATGATATACAAGATGTCGGAGTAAGATTTTATACATATATCTCGACAATGTATTACGCATTAGAAGCAGCAGCTGAAAATAATATAAAAATTATTGTACTAGATAGACCAAATCCAATTGGTGGAATTCAGGTTGATGGACCTATTAGAGATGACGAGTTAACATCATTTGTCGGAATTGCTCCAATTCCAATTATGTATGGAATGACGATTGGTGAACTAGCAAAAATGTTTAATGAAGGTGGAATGTTAAAAAATAATCTAAAAGCAGATTTGACAATTTTAGAAATGAAAAATTGGAAACGAGAATATTACTATGACGATTGCAAAATCCGTTGGATAAAAACTTCACCGAATATTCCAGATGTGGCTACAACAATAGTATATCCAGGAATGTGTTTAATTGAAGGACTCAACGTGTCTGAAGGAAGAGGAACTTATACACCATTTATCACTATCGGGGCTCCATTTATTAATGCAGAAGAACTTATTGAAGAAATAAAATCATTAGGCTTTGAAGGGATAGAACTAGTACCAACTAAATTTACACCAAAAGTAATTCCTAATATGGCAAGCTCGCCTAAATATGAAAGTGTAGAATGTTACGGAATTAAGATACAAATCACAGATAGAAAAAATTTTGAACCAGTTGAATTTGGAATTAAAGTAATCTATGCATTATTCAAATTATATCCTGATAAAGTCGAATTCAGGGAAAATTCAATAAACAGACTATTTGGGAAAAAATATTTAGCAGAAATGATTATAGAAGGAAAAACACCTGAACAGATTATTAATAAATGGCAAGATGAACTTAACACATTTAAAGAATATAGAACACAATTTTTATTATACTAAATTTCGAGGAATTACTATGAAAAAATTTATTTGTATGATTTTTGTAGCATCTTTATTTCTCATCGGTTGCGGTGACAAAAAAAATGATCCAAATAACGGAAAAGATTCGACTGATATTATACTTGACATCTCCGAAGAGGATTTACCAAAACAGATATTTGACCTTGTTTATAGACTAAATGAAAATAAAAAATTCACCTATAGCTTAAAAACAATTACTAAGAACTTACAAAAAATAGTTTCTGATACAACCATAAGTATGGAAATAAATCAAAGTGTAAATTACACAATTGATGTTTTGGTTAAAGAAATTGGTGATGACAAAATAGCAGAGATAGAAATGAATATCAAAAGTGTTGATATGCTTATGAAATCACCAGATGGACAAACAGTTAGTTTTAATTCTAAAAAAGATACATCTAAAGAAAGTCAGATGAAATTCCTTGATTTCTTTGCAATGATAAATAGTCCGTTTAGAGTAAGATTGACTACCAAGGGAGAAATAATTGAGATAACCCGTGTTGATAAAATTTTAAATAAAATGCTCTCCCTACAAAATATTCCTGATACAATTGCAGTTGAACAAAAAAATCAAATTGTTGAAAGTCTAAAGTTGGGAGCGATCAAACCTCTTGTTGAAAAACTTTTTAGAGAGTTACCACAAGAAAAGGTTGGAATAGATTCAACTTGGCAAGATTATTTAGAAATTGGAAGTGGGCAAACAAAACCTGCTATAACATTTAAAATTGAGAATTATGAAAAAAAAGAAAGTGAAATTTTAACAAAAATAATTGCGTCACTTAGTGTAACACTATCAAATCCACAAGATAGCTTTACTGATAAGGGAGTTAATTATAAATTAAGCAAACCAAAAGTGACTGGTTCAGGTTCAATTTATTTCAATATAAATAAAGGATTGATACAAAAAAGTGAGACTACCGTCCAGACTGAACAAACCATGACTATGACTCCCGAAGGACAACCGAATTCGCCATACAAAGCAACAAGGACAGATAAAACAACTAATACAGTTATTGTAGAACTATTATAAAACAAAATGCCTGTAAATTGAAAAACAATTTACAGGCATAATTCATTCAAAAAAAAATTATTTTACAATAGTCATTATTGCTTCGCGTTGAACTTTCAATTTAACATTGTTCCCAACGTCAAGTAAAATGGTCTTATCTTCTATTCCAGCAACAGTTCCATGAATTCCACCATTTGTAATTACTTTGTCACCTTTTTGAACAGCTTCCAACAGTTTTTGTCTTTCCTTAGTTCTTTTCTGTTGAGGTCTGATGATCATAAAATAAAAAATTAGAAAAATCGCACCAAACATTATAAGGGTGCCTTCAATACCTGTCCCACCTTCAGCGCCGGGTTGCCCCATAGCAAAAAGAATATTCACTTATTCCTCCTGATTTAAATTATTGTTTTTTGATATATTTTTTATTTTTTCTTGTTTCCAATTTACAAAATTATTTTCGATTATTTGCTTCCTCGCTTCCTTTACTAAATCAAGATAGAATCTTAAATTATGTATAGTAGCTAATTCCAATCCTAAAATTTCACTGGCATTAAATAAATGTCTGAGATACGCTTTGCTAAAGTTTTTACAAGTATAACATTCACAATTAGAATCAAGAGCTGAAAAATCATTTTTATAAGATGAATTTCGAATTTTCACGATTCCTTCTGATGTAAATAATTCTGCATTTCTTGCATTACGAGTTGGCATAACACAGTCGAACATATCAATACCTCGTGATATAGCTTCCAAAATATTTTCGGGACGACCAACACCCATAAGGTAACGAGGTTTATTTTCTGGTAAAAAATCAGTTGTGAAATTACAAATTTCATACATTTCTTCAGTTGGTTCCCCAACCGCTAAACCACCAATTGCATATCCATCAAAATCTATTTTTAATAAATCCTTTGCCGATTTCTCCCGTAATTCTTTGTAAATACTTCCCTGAACAATTCCAAATAAACATTGATCATATCCATAAAAACCTTTTGTATTCTGAAATGCTTCATAATTCAAAAAAGCCCATTCTGATGTTAA
>JAFGPR010000311.1 GCA_016936095.1 Ignavibacteriales bacterium
ATAGCTCAAACATAGCTGTAGTAAGTCTTCACATAAAAAATATTGACAACGTAACTCACAATATAGAACTTTATCCAATTTTGTATTTTGGAAACGATTCATTGGAAATAATTGATTTTAATAAAGAGAATAACGCTTATTTTACCAATCATAATGAATCGCTTTACAGATTGATAAGTAGCTTAAATTCTAAGTTTCTTTATCCAACAAAGACACGGGATTATTTTACGGCTTCATTTCAGCCTTATTCTTGGGGTGGCTATTGCGGTAATATAAATGATTTTTATATTACAATTAAAACTGATTTTTATGCAGAAAATAGAAATGATTCATTAAATAAAAAAAATAATGGATTTGTTGATTTTATTTCCTTAAATGGAAAAGTTACATTGCAACCGAACGAAGAAATCACAATAAAATATTTCCGGGGTTGGCAATCTCAAGAAGATGATTTTAATAAACTTGTAAATGATATCAACAAATTAAAAACTATATCATTACAACCTTATGTTGATGAAAATGTAAAATTATTTACTAAAATACCACGAATAAAATTTCAAGATGAAGATGAAAAATTAGTATATCTAAGTGCTTTCAATTTATTGCGCGGTTGTATGCTCCCCCCTGCTGGTCAAACTAAATACAATTTTTATGTTTTTTCGCGTGAACCTCTGTGGGGTTGGGGACATGGGCATCAGGTTCTACACGAATCAATTTCTATGATTGCTTATGCTTATCTTGATTTTCTTTCAGCACAAAATTCGCAGCGAGTTTATATCGAACAACAGCGAGATGATGGATTGATTGCATATCGTCACGGACCAAGAGGATTGCAGGATTATCCACATTTCAGTAAGTTTTTAAATAAAGATATGTCAACTACTTCTGCTCCGTTTTTTAATTGGATAAATTGGGAAATTTATAATGTTAGCAAAGATAAGATTTTCTTAAAAGACGCTTATGAGTCAGGAGTGAAATATACAAATTGGCTAATTGAGAATCGTGATTTAGATAAAGATGGAATGTTTGAATGGGGACCATATGGAATTATCGAAAACGTTCGTGATTGGTACAATGCAGTATTTCAGGTTTCTGCTGAAAGATATTTGTCTGTTGATAAGGAAGATATCTCTGACGAATTGGAGTGTCTTGATTTAACTCTTATGATAATTAAAGAAATGCGTTCACTTTCGAAAATGGCTTCTGAGTTAGGAAAATATGATGAATCAAAAAAATGGTTGGAAATTGCAAACTCAACAACTGAACTTGTAAATAAAAATATGTGGGATGAAGAGAAAAAATTTTATTTTTCAATAAATAAAAATGACCATTCATTTATGTTTATGACTCGTGATTTGCGTAGAGAGGAAATTATTGGATTCTTATCTCTTTGGGCAGAAGCAGCACCCAAAGAAAGAGCAGAATTACTTATAAAAAAATTATTAGATGAAAATAAATTCTGGAGAAAATATGGTATCCCAACTTTAGCTGCTGACGACGAATGGTATAGTCCCTATGTTGATTATTGTTGTAAATGGAATGGCCCTGTTTGGTTACTTTGGAATTATATGGTGATTGAAGGATTACGGAATTATGGTTATGATGATATTGCAAATGAATTAGTTGATAAATTAATTCTTGCAACAACAACACAACTGAAAAAAAACCATAATTTTTGGGAATCATATAGCCCCGATAATGATATTTTAAATTGTCCATCTAATTATATATGGGATGGAATAATGGCAAAAATTTTAATTGATAAATATCAAAATAAATTGGAGTAAATTTATGAAAAAGGGATTTTCCATTTCAATAATTTTAGCAATAATTCTTTTTTTCTCTTGCGAAACAAACAAAAAATCTGAAGTTACAATTTGGGATAACCAACCTTCTCAAGTATTGACAGAGGAAGAAGTAAAAAAGGAAATTGAAAAAAAAATTCAAATGCTCAAAATTTTTCTTAACCAAAATAACCTTGATGGAATGCTGTTTACTCAAGTCCGTAATTTTTATTGGATAACAGCTGGCAGAATGAATAATCAAATAGTATTAAACAAAGATATTGGTGCTGCGTCGGCATTGATTATGAAGGATGGTAAAAAATATCTTATATGCAATGGAAGTGAATCTGCTCGCCTCATGGATGAAGGTATGAAAGATTTGGGATATGAATTATTACAATATAATTGGTTTGAATCTAACTCAGGTAAAGATGTACGCGGAGACTTAATTAAATCTGTTTCAAAAGGTATAATTGGAAGTGATATAGATTTTCCGGGTACGATTAACTTAGCCGATAAATTTAAACCTTTGAGATTTTCTCTGTTAGATACGGAAATTAAAAGATATAAATGGTTAGGCAAACAAACAACCATTGCCGTTGAAGAAGTATGTAAAAAAATTGAACCGGGCATGGATGAATTTCAAATAGAAGCAATTACATCAGCCGAATTAAGAGCAAGAGGAATCTTACCAACAGTATTATTAATCGCAGTTGATGAAAGAATTTTTAATTACAGACACGGTCTACCAAATGGTAAGAAATTAGAAAATTATGCTATGATAAACGTGGTTGCCGAAAAATGGGGAATGCCAATTGCCGTAACAAGATTTGTTTATTTTGGTGAAATGCCTGAAGAACTTAAATCAAAATTTGAAAAGACTGCAATTGTTAATTCTTATTTTCAACAAAATACTATCATTGGAAAAAAAATGAGTGATATTTTTAAAGAGTGTAAAACTTGGTATGCAAAGGTTGGTTTTGAGAATGAGTGGCAACTACATCATCAAGGTGGAGCAATTGGATATGATGACAGAGAATATGTAATTTATCCCGGTAATGAAAATGTAGCGCAAGTTAATCAAGCATTTGCCTGGAATCCGACAATAACGGGTGCGAAGGTTGAAGATACTTTCATACTAACCGAGGACGGATTTGAAGTTGTAACCAAGACTGAAAATTGGCCAATGTACGAAATAATCCTTAATGGCAAAAAATATCTTCAGCCTGCAGTGTTACTCAGAGACATTAATTCAGGCGAAATAATCAAAGAAGAAATTAAACAAATTACAGTTGATTAATATGATTGAAGTATTTTCAAAAGATGGTCTTGAACAAATCGTAAAATCAAATGATTTCATCGAATTGACCATTCTTCCTAAACTTGGTGGGAAGATGATCTCATTGAAAGACAAAGTTACAGGTACAGAGTTTTTATTACCTAATCAACATCCTTCAAGGAAATATTTTATTCCAAAATATGGTGATGATTTTTCACTATTTGATTGTAGCGGCTGGGATGAATGCTTCCCAAATATTTCACAAGAAGAAATGTTCTCTAACAATAATAAAATAATATTGCCTGATCATGGTGAATTATGGAATAGAGAATGGAAATATTTTATTGATAATAACGATTTAATATTAAGAATTGATAGTATAGCATTGAACTACGAACTGGAAAAAAAAATTACTTTAAGAAATAACGAAGTTAGTATTTTTTATAAATTAACTAATCTATCCAAAGATAAATTTGATTACATCTGGGCAACACATCCTTTATTAAATGTTGAACCTGGAGATAAAATATTATTTTCTGATGAAATTAAGGAGTTATCTCTTTATTGGTCGAGTGATGAGAAAGATAATAAGGATGATAAAATAAATTTACCAATTCATAAAAGTATTGATTTTTCTGTTGTTCAAAATTGTAATTTTAAAAAAGCATTGAAATTATATAGTAAAAAATTAACAGTCGGCTCAATTGGCCTGGTAAAACAAAAACAGCGATCAAGCCTTACATTAGAATTTGATGTTGAGAAATTTCCTTTTCTCGGGATCTGGTTATGTTATTGTGGATGGCCAACTGACAGGGAAGAAAAGCATTTTACAATAGCACTTGAACCGACAACATCAAATACGGATTCATTATCAGAGGCAATAAGAAATCAATCAGCTAAAACTATTAATCCAAAAGAAATAATTAAATGGGAGATAATAATTAAAATAATTTGACACTTTGCGTCTTCGTGGTAAAATTTTTAATTTAGGAATAAAAACCAAGGAAATAAAAATATGACTTTCTCAACTTTAGATATTATTATCTTTTTCGCTTACGTAGCACTAATTGTAATCTTAGGACTTACAATTTCAAGGGAAAAGAAAGGACACGAAAAAAATTCTGCTGATTATTTTCTGGCAAGTAAATCATTGACCTGGTGGGCTATTGGAGCTTCGTTAATTGCCTCAAATATTTCTGCCGAACAATTTATTGGTATGTCCGGTTCGGGCTACGCGATCGGTTTAGGTATTGCTACATACGAATGGTTTGCTGCAATCACACTTATCGTTGTCGGGAAATATTTCCTTCCGATATTTCTGAAAAAGGGAATTTATACAATGCCTCAATTTTTAGAAATCCGTTATGATAAAAGAGTTCGCACAAGTCTTGCTGTGTTTTGGTTACTGGTTTATATTTTTGTTAATTTAACTTCTGTGTTATACCTTGGTGCATTAAGCTTAAGAACAATAATGGGGATTGATTTAATTTACGGAATAATTGGTTTGGCAGCATTTGCAGCTTTGTACAGTATATATGGAGGATTAAAAGCAGTTGCTTGGACAGATGTAGTTCAAGTTGTATTTTTATTTGGAGGAGGATTGATTACAACGATAATTGCTCTTAATCAAGTTTCAGGAGGTGAAGGTATTATTGCTGGTTTCTCAAAGCTTCTTGAAGAGGCACCGCAGAAATTTGATATGATATTAGATCCATCAAATCCCAGTTACAAGGATTTACCTATTTTGGGTGTTCTATTAGGTGGTATGTGGGTAGCGAACTTTTTTTACTGGGGATGTAATCAATACATAACTCAAAGGGCACTCGCTGCAAAAAATATAAAGGAAGCACAACGTGGAGTTATATTTGCCGGTTACTTAAAAATATTAATGCCGTTAGTAGTTGTTATTCCCGGAATAGTTGCTTTTGTCTTGCATCAACAAGCAGGTACATCAATAAAACCTGACGAAGCATACCCATGGTTGTTGAATACTTTTGTTCCACTTGGATTGAAAGGTGCTGCATTTGCTGCGTTGGTTGCAGCGATTGTATCTTCACTCAGCTCAATGATGAATAGTACGGCAACAATTTTCTCAATGGATATTTATAAAGGCATAATTAAAAAAGATGCAACTGAACATCAGTTGGTAACTACAGGTAGAATTTCAAGTTTCATGGCTTTAGTAATAGCAATTATTATCGCTCCGAATTTAGTTACTCTTGACCAGGCATTTCAGTTCATTCAGGAATTTTCAGGATTTGTTAGTCCGGGTATATTGGCAATTTTTCTTATGGGTTTATTCTGGAAGAAAGCAACTGCCAATTCTGCATTATGGGCTGCAATCTTAACAATCCCACTTTCCGCTGGATTCAAATTCATCTTTCCTGCAATGCCATTCCTTGATAGAATGGGTTTGATATTTTTAATTCTCTGTATTTTAGTTATTGTTATTACTTTAATTGAAAACAAGGGAGATGATCCGAAGGCAATTGAGACTGAGAGGGGATTATTTAAAACAGATAATGTTTTCAATATTGCCGCGATTGGTATTTTAGGAATTTTAGCAGTACTTTACATTTTATTTTGGTGACGAATGGAAAAATATAAAAATAAATTCATAGAACTTTTCACCAATGAACCTCTAATGGTTCGGTCCCCGGGAAGAATAAATCTAATTGGTGAACATACTGATTACAACGATGGATTTGTGCTTCCTGCTGCGATTGATAAATCAATTTATTTTGCAATTGCACCTTCCGGAAAAGACTCGTGTCATCTTTACGCTTACGATTTGAATGAAGAATATAAATTCAAAATAAATTCGTATGCTAAAATTACAGGTGGTTGGCAAAATTACTTGTTGGGAGTAATTGACCAATTCAAAAAACTTTATTTAGCCATAGATGGATTCAATTGTGTTTTCGGTGGTGATATTCCGATTGGTTCAGGAATGTCATCATCAGCAGCAGTTGAAGCAGGTTTGGCTTTTGCTTTGAATAACATCTTTAAATTGAATTTAAATAAACTTGAATTAACAAAACTTGCACAACGAGCAGAAAATGAATTTGTGGGTGTGCGTTGCGGAATAATGGATCAATTTGCAAATCTTTTTGGTCAAAAAGATAAAGTGTTAAAATTAGATTGCCGTACATTAGAATTTGAACTAATACCACTTGAATTAAAGAAATACTCAATTCTATTGATTGATACAAAAGTAAAACACTCATTGGCTTCGTCGGAATATAATTTGCGTCGTGCTCAATGCGAAGAAAGTGTGAAATATTTTGCAAAATTTGATAATTCAATTAAAAGTTTACGCGATGTAAATCTTGAACTGATTATGGAACACAAAGACAAACTCGAATCGGTTTTATTCAAAAGTGCATTTTTTGTCGTGAGCGAAAATAAAAGATTGCTTGATGGTTGTAACGATCTGATGAATGGAAATATTGATGCATTCGGGGAAAAAATGTTTGCAACGCATTACGGATTGAAAAATGATTACGAAGTAAGTTGTCCCGAGTTAGATTATCTTGTGGAAATGGCAGAACAATTTAATGGTGTTGTTGGCTCACGACTTATGGGGGGTGGTTTTGGTGGTTGTACAATTAATTTAGTTGAAACGAATAAAATTGAAGAATTCAAAGAAATTATTTTAAGAAGCTATTTCAAAAAATTTAACATAAAACCACAATTTTATTCAGTAAGTATAACAAACGGTACTGAATTGATATAATCCCTATTTATAAAACATCTTTGCGTTTTCGTGTCTCGGCGGTAAAAAATCAGACTTCTGAAACCTTTTTACAGTTATTCTCATCTTACAATTGAAAAAATTAAAATAATAGGTAAGAAAATGAAATCAAAAATTTTATATATAACTATATTTTTAACAATGCTTGTAAGTTTACAAGCACAAAATTTTTTTAACAAAAATGAAAGGATTGATACAATGAAACTATTTGAATTACCCCAACTTAAATATGGATTCGATGCACTCGAACCACATATTGACAAAATGACGATGGAGATCCATCACGGTAAGCATCACGCTGCCTATGTTAACAACTTAAACAATGCTTTAACAGAAAATAACATCTCAGTAAATTCCATTGAAGAATTGATGGAGAACATTTCAAAA
>JAFGPR010000312.1 GCA_016936095.1 Ignavibacteriales bacterium
AACAAATGATATAAATTCAGCAATAATAAGAGAGAAACAAATTAAAGGATGGTTAAGGATAAAGAAAATAAATTTAATAGAATCAGTAAATCCAGGATGGAAGGATTTGAGTGAAGAATTTTAATAATGAGATGCTTCGTTTCACTCAGCATGACAAAGAAAAGCATTGTCATTCTGATTCCGATTTATCGGAAGAAGAATCTCAATTAGAGATACTTCACCCCAATAAATTGGGATCAGCATGACAAAATGAAACATTCTGACTACTGTATTCTGACTCCTGACTTCTGAATTCTTTGTAAATTTGCATAACAATTTGAGGATAATATTAAAAATATAATATTAACCATACTACTAACCTACACAATTACAGCCCAGCAAATAGAAAAAACTACCACTTGGTTTACATTACCCGAAGTATGGAAGGTTTACATAGATAGCGGAGCGTATAATGTTGAAGCATTAGATTTGAATAAGGATGGTTATAAAGATGTAATTGTAAGTAACTTTTTTGATACTTGGGTATATTATGGAGAAAGCCCATATTTACAACATACAACAGTAGATATGAAATACAAAGGTAGGATGTTAGCAATATGTGACTATAATGGGGATGGTTATGAAGATATGATAGCGATGCACTACACAAATTATGACACATTAAAAGATGACTGGGATGGAAATATAATATTTTATTGGGGAAGTGATACAGCAAGCATAGCAATAGATACAACCTACGACTATGCTATACCAATACCAACTTATGCTCCACAACACAAATATTTCAGTTATGGCTATAAGAGTTGGGGAGTAAGGACAGGGGATTTGAATGACGATGGAAAAGACGATATAGTAATAAGTGAATATAAAAATACTTGGTCAGAATTAGGAAAAATATATATTTATTTAGGAAATGAAATCCCTTCCGATACAGCAATTTGGACAATAGAAGGAGATAACACGAATCTACGTAATAAAATGAATTATGGAAAATTTTTTGATATAGGTGATATAAATGCAGATGGAATAAAAGATTTATTGATAAGTTATTCACATAAACCAGTGAGTTATTCTGGAGATAGCTTGGAAGTATTAGATATATTTTATGGCGGAAGTGGATTTGAATTTGGCGAGGGTAAGCAGTCATTAAGGTATGAGTCAAGGGTAAATTATTCTACAAAGGAAGCGGGCTGGTTTGTAAAGACATTTTCAGTAGATGATATAAATGGAGATGGAATAGATGATGTAGTAGTAGGCAGAGGACTAATAGACCCCGACCCGATAAGAACAACAATACATTATGGAAAGTTAGGTGGAATAGATACAATTCCATCAATTATATTTACCCACGATGAAGAGTATGGAAATTGTTCTGGTAGTGAATCAATACAAATAGGTGATTACAATGCTGATGGGTATAAAGATTTCATTTTTAACTCAGTTTCTTGTATATCAGTCAAGATAGGAGGACCAAAAGTAAGTAGTTCAAATAAATATGGAATAAGATGTTTTGCAAATGGAGGATGTCATAGTGCTGTTTCAGTTGGAGATTACAATGGTGATGGGGACGAGGAATTTGTAACAGCAGGTGGTTATGTATATTTCTTTTTGGGCGATAAATTAGTTCAGCCAGGTATTATCTTGGAAGAGAGTGAATTAATTGATTATAAACTATTTCAAAATTATCCTAACCCTTTCAATCCGGTAACAGTGGTCAGTTATCAGTTGCCAGTTGTCAGTGATGTAAGGATTACCTTATACAATACCTTAGGACAACAGATAAAAGTATTATTAAACGAAGAAAAGAATTCGGGAAATTATGAAATTGAAATAAATGCTAATGAATTAAAGTTATCAAGTGGAGTTTATTTTGTAGAAATGATAGCAAATGAATATAAAGATACAATAAAAATAAATTTAATTAAATGAGTATTAAGTAGTCAGAAGGAAAGGCATTGTCATTCTGATTCCGATTTATCGGAAGAAGAATCTCAAAAAGAGATGCTTCGTCCCAATGGGACTCAGTATGACAGGAAAAGGTTTGTCATTCTGACCCCGACTTGTCGGGGGAAGAATCTCCAAAGAGATACTTCAGTCGTAAGATAAATCTTACTCCTTCAGCATGACAAAAAGAAACATTCTGACTTCTGTATTCTGACTACTAAAAAAATGGAGTAAAAATGAAAAAACTATTTATTCTTTCGATTATTCTTTTTTTTCTTTCTTTTTTTACACAAGCACAGGATGAAACGCCACACATATTCACAAAAATTTGTGAGGTGCCATATACTACAGTGAAAAATCAAGGAAGGGCAGGAACTTGTTGGTGCTTTGCAACTATGTCGTTTTTAGAAAGTGAAATATTACGTTTGGGTCAAGGTGAGCTGGACTTATCGGAAATGTTTATCGTTCGACATACTCAACCTATTAAAGCAAAGAAATATGTCCGCTACCATGGTGATGTTTCCTTCGGCGATGGAGGACAGGCACACGATTTATTTTATGTAATAAAAAATTACGGTATTGTTCCTGACGAAGTATATGATGGGTTACAACTTGGAGATACAATTCACAATCACGGCGAATTGACTGAAGTGCTACAATCAATGTTGGATGCAGTTGTTGCAAAGAAGGGAGGCAAAATTACCTCTGTTTGGGATAAAGCATTTGAATCTGTTATGGATGTGTATTTAGGTAAAATCCCTGATGAATTTGAATACAACAGTAAAAAGTACTCTCCCAAATCATTCTTCCAGGAATTGGAAATAAATCCTGATGATTACATTGAGTTGACTTCATTCTTACATCATCCATTCTACGAAAAATTTGTTCTGGAAATACCCGACAACTGGATGGATTGTTATTATTATAATTTACCTCTTGATGAATTAATGCAGACTATTAATTATGCACTTGAGAATGGTTTTTCTGTCGCCTGGGATGGTGATGTTAGCGAGAAAACATTTTATTGGAAAAAGGGATATGCAGTTATACCAAAGGATGAAAAGGAAGATGGTTCTGCTCCCGAAAAAGAATTAGTAGTAACACAGGAATTGCGTCAGGAGTCATTTGATAATTTTACGACCACTGATGATCATTTAATGCATCTTGTCGGATTATATCAAAATCAGGAGGGTACAAAATTTTATTACACAAAAAACTCATGGGGCGAAACCGGGAAATATAATGGATTTCTCTACATGTCAGAACCATTTGTGAAAATGAAAACAATCGCCATTATGGTTCATAAAGACGCTATACCTAATGAAATAAGAAATAAATTGAAATTATAAGTTTTATTCTTAGTGCCTTGAGTGAACTTGGTGGTTAAAGACTAATGATTCCAAAGTTCTCTATCTAAACTTCGATATTGAATAGCCTCACTAATATGTTGTGGTAAAATATTTTCTGAATTATCAAGGTCGGCTATTGTTCGGCTGACCTTTAATATTCTATCATAAGCACGTGCAGATAATCCGAGTTTTGTCATTGCCATTTTTAATAGTTCAGATGATTCTGGATCCAATTTACAAAATTCACGAACTTCACTTGTTCCCATATCGGCATTATTGAAAATATTTTTTTTATTTTTAAATCTTTCCAATTGGATTAATCTTGCTTTAACAACTCTCTCTCTGATTGTTTTGGATTCTTCGCCTTTTTCTTTTGATGACAACTCCTTGAAATTAACAGCAGGAACTTCAATGTGAATATCAATTCTGTCAAGGAGCGGTCCAGAAATTTTTGCCATATATTTTTGGATTTGCGTTGTGGTACACGTGCAAGTCTTTGTAGGGTCAGTGTAATAACCACACGGGCAGGGATTCATTGCAGCGGCTAACATAAAATTAGCAGGAAATACCAATGACATTTTCGAACGGCTAACAGTAACTTTGGCATCTTC
>JAFGPR010000313.1 GCA_016936095.1 Ignavibacteriales bacterium
AGGATAATAATGCGCTGGTAACATTTCTGAATGAGTATAGACATCAACACCCGTTCCTTCTGTCTGTTCCAGCAATTCCTCCATATCCTTCAAATCGTGCCCACTTATTAAAATGCTAGGATTGTCTTTTACTCCAATATTTACTTTTGTAATTTCAGGATTGCCATAGGTTGTTGTATTTGCTTTATCCAGTAAAGCCATTACTTTTACACCTTTTTCACCACACTCAATTACGAGTGCTACCAACTCTTCTATAGATAAATTATCGTTTGTTGTTGCCACAAGTCCTTTTTCCATAAATTCAATCACTTCTTTGTCTGTGTATCCTAAATTAGCAGCATGTTCAGCATAAGCAGCCATTCCTTTTAATCCATAAATTACTAATTCTCTTAATGATCTTACATCTTCGTTTTCAGTTGATAAGACACCAACATTTCTTGCTTTTTCTTCATATTCATTTGTGGAACTTGGATTCCATGTTGCTGAATTGTGTAAATTACTTTTATTCAGAACTATTTCTCTTTCTTGCATCATTTTTTCAATTGAATTTCTTAAAAGTAATCCTTCAGTAATTTTATCAATAAATCTTTGTTTATCAAAATTAGCGTTAGTGATTGTCATAAAAAGACTATCGAAAATAAATTTGCTTACGTCTCCCTTTTCCAATCCTTTTTTCCGAGCTTCCATTGAATAAATTGATATTCCTTTCAGCACATAAATTAATAAGTCTTGCATTGCTGCTAAGTCATCTGTCTTTCCACATACACCTTTAACAGTGCAACCTGTATTTTTTGCTGTTTCCTGACATTGATAACAGAACATACTCATATTTTTTCTCCTTTAATTTGTTAAATATTTATTTAAATTTAATTTTCTTTGTTTATTTATATTTTTAATAAAATCACTCTGTAAATTTACAAATCAGATTAAATTATCTGATTAAAGATACTATAATTTCACATAATTGTCAAGAATTATTAGTTAATTAATTAAAATATTCAATATAATCTATGTTCAAGGTTTTGAATTACAGTTTTCACATATTGACAAATAAACAAATAATTACTAATTTTAAGTAAGATTTTTTAGTCTGTATATCAAATGATAAAATTGCGCAGTAAATTATATAATTTTTTAAAACCACCTACAAAATGGAAATTACCATCCGTAATAATTTCTGGAATAATTTGTGGTCTCCTTTTCTTTATCTTTTATATATCAAATGCGATTTCATATCTATCAGATGAACCAGAAGCTTGTATTAACTGCCATATTATGATACCTCAATATGCAACTTGGGAAAGAGGTAGTCATGGAAAGGTAACTAATTGCAATGACTGTCATGTACCACAAGATAATATTTTCAGAAAGTATTTTTTCAAAGCGTATGATGGATTGCAGCATGCAACAATTTTTACATTACGGAATGAAGACCATTCGATTCAGATAAAAGATTTAAGCAAATCAGTAGTTCAAGAAAATTGTATTAGATGTCATGAGAATAATATTCATCCGATAGGATTAAGATCACTAACAGCAAAAAGTATTGTCGGCGATGGAGAAGACAGATTTTGCTGGGAATGTCATCGTGAAGTTCCACACGGTAGGGTACACAGTGAGACATCAACACCGTTTGCGAGAGTGCCTAGATAATATTAAATAGCAAGAAGGCTTTGAAAATAAAACTAACAGCATTTAGCAATCAAATAATTGAGATAAATATGAGCGAACAAGAAACAAAAAAAAGGAATCCAAAATTTTATTGGTTTGTTTTTATAGGAACAATAATAATTGTTTTTCTATTAGGTTTATTTGCCTCTTCAATAATTGAAAGAAAAGCAGAAAAAGTATATACTTTACAAATGGTAAAACCCATTAATGATTGGGAACCACGTAATGAAATATGGGGCGAAAATTTCCCTCGAGAATATGAAACATATCTTCAAACATTAGACACCAATTTTGTAAGTAAGCATTGCGGATCGGTTAATATCGACTATCTGGAAAAATATCCTGAACTTATTGTTCTTTGGGCAGGTTATAGTTTCTCAAAGGATTATTTTCAGGGTCGAGGACACGCTTATGCAATTAAAGATATTCGAAACACTTTGCGTACAGGTGGCAATACCATTTCCCCTCAACCCTCTACTTGTTGGACTTGTAAAAGTACGGATGTTCCCAGATTAATAAATACAATGGGAGCAGAAAATTTTTATAAAATGTCTTGGTTCGATAATGGCGAACAAATAATTAATCCGATAGGTTGTCAGGATTGTCATAACAATAAAAATATGGATTTACAAATTACCCGTCCAGCTTTAGTCGAAGCTTTTCAGAACATGGGAAAAGACATTACGAAAGCAACTCATAACGAAATGCGTTCTCTGGTTTGTGCCCAGTGTCATGTCGAATATTATTTCAAAAGCGAGGGAGAATATCTTACATTGCCGTGGGATAAAGGTTTTAGTGTAGATGATATGGAAAAATATTATGACGAATACAATTTTTCTGATTGGACTCATGCATTGAGCAAAGCACCAATGTTAAAAGCACAGCATCCTGACTATGAATTATTTACTACAGGTATACATTTCGATAGGGGTGTATCTTGTCCAGATTGTCATATGCCGTATAAAAGTGAAGGTGGTATAAAATTCACAAATCATCACATTGGAAGCCCTCTACAAAATCCGACCAATTCTTGTCAAGTTTGTCATCGTGAAGAAACAGAAGATATTATCCGAGATGTTTATGAAAGACAAGAAAAAGTTGAACAACTAAGAAGATTATGCGAAAAGACAATTGCAATTGCGCATATTGAAGCAAAGATCGCTTGGGACAATGGAGCAACAGAGCAACAAATGAAACCGATATTAACTTTAATTAGACACTCACAGTTTAGATGGGATTATGTTGCTGCTGCTAATAGCATGGGATTTCATTCACCAAATGAAGCTTTAAGAATACTTGGGACATCAATTCAAAAGGGAGAAGAGGCAAGAAGGTTACTTGCTGTATTGCTTATTAATCTGGGAGTTAATTATCCTGTCAATTTACCAGATTATACCACAAAAGACAAAGCACAAAAATTTATCGGGTTAGATATGAATGCAATAATTAAAGATAAAATTGAATTTTTAAAAACAACTGTCATTGAATGGGATAAAAAAGCGAAGGAGAGACAAGGTAGTTTAATGGAATATTAAATTATAAAACTTTTTTTTGATTTTTTATCTGAATCATTTTATTACTAGATTATTTGAGCAGTAATAATTTTTTAGAAACCGTTTCCTTTTCAGTAACAAGTTGATAAACATAAACACCACTTGCAAAGTGTTCGTTGTCAAAGGATAATGTAAATTCATATTCGCCAGCTGATTTGAAACCCTCATCAATTATTCCTATTTGTTCACCCAACGTGTTGAAAAGTTTAAGAGATATATTTTGTGGGTTTGATATGGAATACCTGATTGTTGTAACAGGATTGAATGGATTTGGAAAATTTTGTTGCAGGGCAACTCCATTCTGTACTTCATTATTAATAAAGTTAGAATCTAATAAACTAATGTGATGTTTGAATAAATCCAATAATTCAGGATTATTTATTTCGTTAAATGCGTAAGGATCTGCCATGTGCATTATATCTGGATGAAGATAATTCCAAACAATGCAAGATTTCGATGATGTTTGTCTAATTTTTTCAAGATAGATATCGTAATATTTCAACTTCTCCTTACGAATACCAAATTCTCCCATTAAAGCAGGTTTGTTTAATTCATCAGCAATTTTAATATGGTCTTCTATCCAGGTTATTCCCGCAATCGGATCTAATCCCCAAGCTTCGGGATATAAATGAAAAGAGGCGTAATCAACATTCAATAAAGAATTCATGTAATAACTTGTTCCTTTGTATCCATTAAATAAAAATTTCGTACTATTGTAAAATAAATCAACATCTGAATACATATTTGGATTAGAATCATATCCAATTTCACCGGTCGTTAAAAGATGGTATTTGTCAATTGACCGAAAATATCTGCTCATTTCGTCATACCATTTTTGCATAAAAATCGAAGGAACACTTTGCATATCAGCTTCGTTCA
>JAFGPR010000314.1 GCA_016936095.1 Ignavibacteriales bacterium
ATGTAGAAATGAGTTATAATTATTTATTTTTTCAACAGTCATAAGCGAATTATATCCACCTAAACCATTTGGAACTGTAGGATATGTTTCATCGAGAAATTCTTCGCTATCTGCCCAGTATTTAAATTGATAACTTGCAGGGTCAAGCATCAGTTCAATTTCATAAACACTATCACCATCATCATCTTTCATTGGAAGATTTTCTCTGTTCCAGTTATTAAAAACTCCGAACAATGTTATCTTATTATATTTTTTTGAAGGTTTAAATTTGAATACAACTTTTTTTTGCATACGTGAAGTAACGGGAATACTGTATCGCTCACCGTTCAATTCAAAATCGAGAAGAGTCATACCTTCAAAATCAGGATTTGCAGTTAGTATTATTTGATTGGAATCTTTTTCAAATTTTACATTAAGTTTTGAATTTTCAATAAAAGTCAAATAGTAATTATTAGCATAAAAAAAATCTGATACAACAAATGTGTCAGTTATTCCCGCAATTAATTTCACAGGTTGAATTATATCTTTGATCTCATCAGTTGAACTGGTAGAGCAACTGTTGAAAAATAAAATAGAAATAGTCAGTAAGTATAAGAAATAATTTTTCATTAAATCCCTCACATTATTTAATAATTTAATTTGAAATTTAATAATGTAAAATAAAAATAACAAATCAAAGTTTTATTCTTACACTATAAGTTATTTATTTTTTTTGAAAGGAAATTAATAAAATATTGTTTGAGGTTTTAACTTTCGTCGTAAGTTAATTTAGATAATGTGTTGTTTTTATAAAATACGAGTCTATTTTTTATGCTCATCAGGAAATTTTTCTTTTAATTTTTTGGCTACAAATTCAGGAACGAAGCATTTTACATCTCCTCCGAATTCCGCAAGATTTCTGACAATTGTTGAATTTAGATAAGTATATTTTTCATGAGGCATTAAAAATATTGTGGTGATATTTTCGGCTAATTTTCTATTCATCAAAGCCATCTGAAATTCATAATCGAAATCACTAATTGCGCGTAATCCTCTTATTATTCCAACCGCTCCGATTGCTTTAGCATGGTCAACGACCAACCCATTATAGGCATCAACATAAACTCTGTCTAGGCCCGTTATGCTTTCTTTAATCATTTCTATTCTTTCTTCAATTGAAAAAAGACATGTTTTTGCAGGATTTTTTGCAACCGTAATTACCACTTCATCGAACAATTCTCTTGCTCGTTTAACTATGTCAATGTGTCCGTAAGTTACAGGATCAAACATTCCAGGATAGATTACTTTTTTCATTTTGCTTAATTTTTTTTATTAGTAATTAAAATATATAAAATTTTTTTTATTATTAAAGCATTCATTTTAGTCAATTAGTTCAAGCAAGGCAACGTTTTCAATATGAAACGTATGAGGAAACATATCCACGGGAATTGCTTCTTTCAACTCATAGCTTTTTTCTGTTAATATCTTTATGTCACGCATTTGTGTCGTTGGATTACAGCTTACATATATTATTTTCTCAGGTGAAAATTGTAAAATATCGTTCACTGTTCTTGGATTCATCCCACTTCTGGGTGGGTCCGTTATAATAATATTAGGAATTGGTAAATTTTTCTGCTTTACAAGAGGAATGAAGGATTTATTTAAATCCGTTAAAATAAAATCTATGTTAGAAACTTTATTCAAATCTTTATTTACCTCTGCATCTTTGATTGCGGATTCAACACTTTCAAATCCATAAGCATATTTTATCCTATCCGAAATAAACGTCGTGATTGTACCTGCTCCAGAGTATAGATCATAAACAATATTTTCCGAACTGAAATTTGCTAAATCAATTATTACCTGATATAATTTTTCCGCTTGTTTTGTGTTTGTCTGAAAAAATGAATTAGCACTAATACGAAAATTTTTATCACCAATTTTATCATAAATATGACCATCTCCATAATGAACAATTTCATAATCACCAACTGCAACTTGTGCTTCTTTCAAATTTACGTTATTGACAATAGTCTTGATAACTGGAAATTGCTTCGTTATTTCCTTTGTGAAATTTTCTAATAGTAGATTGTCATCACTAGAAGTAACTAAATTTATCATAATATCTTTTGAATGATACGATTGTCTTAAAACAAGATTGCGTAAAAAGCCTGTATGTGTTTTTGATGAATACGCAGAAATATTTTTTTCTTTAAAGAATAATTTTGTGAAATTTAAAATTTTATTGCAGTCATCTGATTGTAATAGACATTCATCAATGTCTAGAACTTTATCAAAAATTCTCGGAATATGTAATCCTAATGCAAAGTTTTTATCTTTAATATTTTCTGATTGATTTAACTCATCTTTTGTTAGCCATCTCTTATCTGAAAAAGAAAATTCCATTTTATTACGGTAACCATAAATATGTTCGGAGGCAACGATTGGAGGTAAATATAATTTTTTAAATCCTCCAATATGTTCAGCTATTTCTTTTACTTGTTTATGTTTAAATTCTAATTGGTTTTTATACTTTAAGTCTTGTTGTTTGCAACCACCACATACTCCAAAATATTTGCATTTTGGTTTAGTTCTTAAATTTGAAGGTTCAATAATTTTTAATAATTTTGCTTCGGCATAATTTTTTTTGATTTTTGTTAGTATTGCTTCAACTTTATCACCTGGGAAAGTTGAACTAACAAATACTACAAAATTATTTTGTCCTTCAATAAATTTTTCTTTAAGTTCGATTTTTGCTATTCCCTTTCCTTCGAAACCATAGCTAACAATATTAAGAATTAAAATATCGCCTTTTTTCATTTTGTATATAATATGGTTTAAAATTATTTGCTAAATTGCGAAAAAATATTATAATTTATTGTAAATTTACAATAATACTTTTTCAATAAAAACAAAATATGCTCACAAAGAATGAATTAAAATATTATTCATCTTTATTAATTAAGAAATTCAGAGATGAAGAGAATAAATTTCTGATAGAAGGAAAGAAAATATCCGAAGAAGCATTGAATAGCAATTATCAAATCGAAATTGCTCTGTATACTCATAAGTTTTTTAGAAAAGAAAGAAGCTTGATAAAGAAACTCAATCTCAGAAACATTAGACAGGAATTATTAAAGGAAGAGGAATTTGTAAAAGTTTCAGATACTCAAAATCCACAAGGAATTACATTTGTATTAAAAAAGAAAGATAGGAATATTGATATACCGATAAACGAAAATTTTATTATTGGATTAGAGAATATTTCAGATCCGGGAAATTTAGGTACAATTATTAGAAATTGCGACTGGTTCGGTCTGAATAATCTGATCTTAAACGAGAATTGTGCTGAAATTTATAATCCGAAAGTCTTACGTTCAACGATGGGTTCGATATTTAATGTTACCATTTTTGAAAAATTTAACTTATATTTTGAATTAGAAAAATTAAAAAATAGTGGATATTCGATTTTCAGTACAGATTTAGAAGGTGAGAATATTTTCACATTCAGAATGCCTAAAAAATCTTTTATTGTTTTTTCGAACGAAGCTAATGGTCCAAGTAAAAAATTGAATGAATTAGCAAGTAAAAAAATAACTATACCAAAATTTGGCAGAGCAGAATCATTAAATGTAGCCAGTGCTAGTTCAATTATTTTAGCTGAGATATTTAAGCAACATTTTTTATAACTTAATCTAGGAGGACAAATTGAAAGTAAAATTTGTTTTATTAGCAATTTTAACCTTATTCTTTTTCATTGCTTGCGGCGATAAAAAAGATGATCCGCAAGATCAACCAGATCCAAATAATCCTCGCCCAAATATCGAACAAACTGATAAAGGTAACGAAAATGAATTTGTGGCAAAGGATGGTGGTTTTGCAGTTGAATTTCCTTCCGAACCAGAAAGAATGACACAAAGTGTACCCACAGAAGTTGGTGACATTCAAATGACAATTTATCAAGCTATGAGTTCAGATGGTAACGTAGTTTATTTCGTTAGCTATAACGACTATCCAGCTGAATTAGTTGAGCAAGGTGATCCTGAAAGTATGTTGGAAGAAGGAATGAACGGAGCATTAGGAACTTATTCAAGTCAATTGATTTCATCTAAGAAGATCAAATATGGCGATCATCCAGGTATTGAATTTTTTGCTGGTGGCGAATCACAAGGTTATGCAATCAATGTCAAAGCAAGAATGTATTTAGTTGAAAATCGTTTGTATCAGGCTTTAGTGCTTGGTCTTGAAGGTTCAATTGATGAAGATGAAATGGATGAATTTCTTGAGACTTTCAGATTATTGTAAATTGTAGATATTTTTATTGTGGGATTGTTTCTTGTAAGCAATCCCATTTTTTTTTAATATTATTTTATAAAAACATTATTGAAATTTTATGTCAGAAATTATAAAAAAACGTCCACCTTGGGATGAATATTTTTTAAAAGTTGCAATGCTTGTTTCAGAAAGAGCAACTTGTCCAAGAATGCATTGCGGCTGTGTATTAGTCAGGGACAAAAGGATTCTTTCAACTGGTTATAATGGTTCAATCCCCGGTGGAGAGCATTGCGAAGATGTAGGTTGTTATATAGTTGATAATCATTGCATCAGAACGATTCACGCTGAAATTAACGCTATTACACAATGCTCACTGCACGGTATTAGTACAAAAGGAGCAATTGCTTATGTAACAAATATGCCTTGCACAAATTGTGCAAAAGCATTAATCGCAGCAGGTGTAGTAGAAGTAATTACTTTTTCCGATTATCACGATACAAGGGCAGAAGAGTTTTTTGAAAAAGCAAAAATAAAAATTAGAAGGCTACCTATGCCTGAAAAAATAATTCATTATGATTTAGAAAATTATATATCAGCAAAAAAAATAAAAGAGTAGCTATGAAAAAAATATCTATTGAATCGACAACTAAATTTTTTATTTCTATAATTGGAATTATTTGTATTGCGTTGGTTTTAAAAGAATTACAGCATATTTTCATTCCTTTCATTATTGCATATTTTTTATTTTTTATGTATCAACCATTTAATATGTTTTTAGTCTCTCGAAAAATTCCATATGGTTTGACGATATTGCTTAACATTATTATTACTATAGGTTTTATTTATGGTTTGTCAACGGTAATAATTGAATCATTCAGTGATTTAAGCGCACATTTACCATTATATGAAAGTAAATTGAATAATATAGTCAGCACTACATCTATTTCCTTGGGCATTACGGATCCTAACCTAACTAATTTTCAGATAAGCGAATTGCTTGATGGATTAGATTATGGTGGAATTGCAAGTAGTTTTTTTAATTCTACTCTATCACTTTTTTCAACTGCATTTTTTGTTCTCTTTTTCTTTATTTTTATTAGTAGTGGGCATGAGAAAGTTATGTGTGCAATTAAATTAAGATTTGCTGAAAGAAAGAGAGCAGAAACTTTGAGGAAAGTCAAAAAAGAATTAAAAAAGAAAAATATATCTTTAGAAGTTGATGATAAAAATTCTAAATTGGAGATTACAAAGTCAGTTAATGAAACGGAGGCAACCGTTGAAAAAACATTTCAAGAAATAACAGAGCAATTACAAAAATATATTTCGACGAAATTTATAATTAACGTATGTGTAAGTATAATTATGTTTTTTATCTTATTAATATTTCAAATTGATTTTATTATTGTTTGGGTTGTATTATCATTTTTCTTAACGTTCATTCCAAATATTGGCTCGGTTGTTTCGATTTTCTTCCCCACTCTAATGTGTTTGCTACAATTTGAATCAATTCCCAAAGCCTTATTATTATTAGGAATTTTAATTATTGTTCAAAATGTGATTGGCAATATATTAGAACCTAAAATTTTCGGAGGTCGTCTAGGATTAAATCCGTTAGTAATATTACTATCTTTATTGATTTGGGGATATATTTGGGGAATTGTAGGTATGTTTATCTCTGTTCCACTTACAGCAATGTTTAAAATTGTATTATCTAAATCTAAAAATCAAAATTTGCAATTTATTAATAACATAATGGGTTAAAAAAACATTTGGAATAAAAAGAAATATTTGTTAATTTTGCATAACCACTGCGACAAGCAGTGGTATTTTTTTTATCAAATTTAATATAAGGAGTGGTTTTTGTGACAAATTTTGTTTATTTAAAAAGAGAGAGATTAAAAGAATTAGAGAATGAGTTACTTTATCTTAAAACAAAAGGTCGAGATGATGTTGCTCAACGAATTGCAGAAGCTCGTTCTTATGGTGATTTATCAGAAAATGCTGAGTATGATGCAGCTAAAGAAGCACAGGAAATGTTGGAAGTTAGGATTAGGAGACTTGCAAATATTTTATCAAGAGTCAGAGTAGTTGAACCAGAGAAATTACCTAAAGATAAAGTCCATATTCTTTCAAATATTAAAGTAAAAAATTTAAACAATTCAGAAATAGTTGAATATGTTATCGTTTCTCCTGAAGAAGCTGATTTTGAGAAAGGAAAACTTGCCGCTACTACCCCAGTAGGACAAGCATTTATTGGAAAAGCAATAGGTGATAAAATTGAAATAAAAGTTCCTGCTGGTGTGATGAAATACGAAATAATTAGCATTGAATAAATGAGAAATATTCAACAAAAAGTCATTAAATTTATTGATCAAAATTCACTTATCCAAAAAAGCGATAAATTGTTAATTGCTTTCAGTGGAGGTCCGGATTCTACTTTCTTAATTTATTTTTTTAATAAATTTAGTAAACGATTTAAAATTATTTTTTCTGCAGTTTATATCGACCACCAGCTTCGTAAGGAATCAAAAGAAGAATTGTTGTTTTGCAGAAAGTACTGTGAAAAAATTAATATCCCTTTTTATTCAGTTAAAATTAACGTTAATAAATTCGCAAAGGAACATAAATTTTCAATTGAAGAGTCAGCTCGTATTTTAAGATATAAGAAACTCAATGAATTGGCTAAAAAAGCAGAATGCAATAAAATAGTTTTTGGACATACAAAAAATGATAATACCGAAACTATTTTATTAAACTTAGTCAAAGGGACAGGAATTTCGGGAGTGAGTGGAATACCAATTAAAAGAAATAATATTATTAGACCAATTCTCACCTTATCAAAAGAAGAAATATTAACTTATCTGCAATTTAATAAAATAAAATATTGTCTTGATAATAGTAATTTAAACGACGATTTCGAAAGAAATTTTCTTAGAAACAAAATTATTCCTCAATTGAAAAATAGAATTAATCCATCTTTAGATGAATCACTTTTAAAGTCGTCTATTTTAATTCAGAAGGAAAGTGGATTAGTAAACAGCATAGTTGAGGATTTATATAAATTATTTGTTAGAAAAGATAAAAGTAGTTTTGTAATTGATTTATCAATTTCAAGAGTATATGACAATATTTTTCTGTCTGAAATATTTAAAAAATTTTTAAAGTCGGATCTGAAAATAGAAATATCTGCAAATATTATTTCAAGTTTAATTGAATTAACTCAAAAGCAGAAAGGGAAAAAAATAAAATTATCTTCAAATTATCTAGCAATCAAAGAAGATGAAAAAATAATTGTTAAAAAAGAAACTAAAGGAAAAGAATTTAATCCAATAAAAATAAAAATCGGGCAAAGTGCTCGATTTCCAAATGGGACAATTGAAATTAGCGAAATTGCTAAAAATGAAAAATTCAGTAAAACAAAAGATATTGAATATATTACGGGCGATTTATTAAAAGACGTATTTATTCTACGAAATTGGCATCCGGGCGATAAGTTTGTTCCGTTGGGAATGAAGGGTGAAAAAAAAATATCGGATTTTTTAGGAGAACAAAAAATACCAAATGAAATAAAAAAAAATCAGTTTGTTCTGTTAAACAACGGACAAATTATTTGGGTAGTTAATTATCGTATAAATGATAAATTCAAAATAGTAAGTTCAACAAAACGGATTATTAAATTATGCGTCAAACAGAAACAAGTATAATAAAAGTTGGTAACGAGGAATTTGAAATTCTTCTGCACGAAAACGAAATACAAAAGAGGGTAAAAGAATTAGCACAAAAAATAACAGAGAATTATCATGGTAAATTACCTATCATTATAGGAATTTTAAATGGATCGTTTATTTTTATGTCTGATCTCGTGAAAAATTTATCAATTCAATGTGAAATTGATTTCTTTAAATTATCTAGTTATGGGGATGAAAAGATTTCTTCTGGTAAAGTTACGATGTTGAAAGAATTAAATGCAGATATTAATGATAGGAACATTTTGCTTGTCGAGGATATTGTAGATACTGGTTTATCAATAAGTTATATAAAAAATATTTTGGAATCATCAAATCCTGCTAGTGTTAAAATTGCAACACTACTATTAAAGCCTGAGAGTTTGAAGCACAATTTAGATATTGAGTATATTGGTTTTGAAATACCAAATAGATTTGTAATCGGTTATGGACTTGATTATGCGCAAAAGTACAGGAACCTCCGTTCGATTTACGCATTAAAGCAATAGGTTAATATCTAACAAAAAAAATTAAACTTTATTTAATATATTTAAAATCAAAATAAATTATTTAATTGATACAATTTGCTTAAAACGAAAAAATTGAGGTAAAATAATAAAAATGAATAATGAAAATAAAAATCAAAAAAAACCCGAAGGGAATTTTGACTGGTCAAAGATAATTAAAACAGTTTTAAGTTGGGGTTTAATTATTATTGCAGCTGTAGTTATTCTTCAGTTTATGGAGGGTAACGAAGAGGAAGGTGTAGAGGTGTCATATAAAAAATATCAGGAATTATTATTAAATGACAAGATTAAGAGTGCTGAAATAATTAAAACCGATATAAATAATTATACTTTTGTTGGACAATTGACAAACCAAGAAGAGATAAAACCAGGTGTAAATGCTAAAAAAATCAAGATTATATTATTCGAGCCAATAATTGAAAAAGAGCAGATTCGATGGGAAGAGAAGGGTATAGAATATTCTTTTGTGATTGAATCCGATGGTTGGATGAATGTGATATGGGGTTTTTTGCCATGGATTGTCTTAATCGGTGTTTGGATATTTTTAATGAGAAGAATGCAAGGTGGTGGAAGCGGTTCTAAGGGTATTTTTAATTTTGGTAAGAGTCGAGCAAAATTAATTTATCCCGAATCTTCGACCAAAGTAACTTTCAAGGATGTTGCTGGTGTTGAAGAGGCAAAGCAAGAACTTCAAGAAATTATTGAATTTTTAAAAGAACCAGCAAAATTTCAAAAACTTGGTGGAAAAATTCCGAAAGGAGTTTTACTTCTTGGTGCACCGGGTACAGGAAAAACTTTATTGGCAAGAGCAATAGCCGGTGAAGCAGGTGTTCCGTTCTTTTCTATTAGCGGAGCTGATTTTGTTGAAATGTTTGTTGGTGTAGGTGCTAGTCGCGTCAGAGATCTATTTGAGCAAGGGAAAAAAAACGCACCTTGCATTATTTTTATTGATGAGATTGATGCTGTCGGAAGGCATCGTGGTGCTGGACTCGGCGGTGGTCATGACGAGAGGGAACAAACATTAAATCAATTGCTTGTTGAGATGGATGGTTTTGAACAGAACACTGGAGTGATAATTGTTGCTGCTACAAACAGACCGGATGTACTCGATCCTGCTTTATTACGCCCGGGAAGATTTGATAGACAAGTTGTTGTTGATCGCCCCGATGTTAAAGGAAGAGAAGGAATATTTAAAGTTCACACCACAAAAATTCCATTAAGTACTGATGTTGATTTGAAGGTGTTAGCAAAAGGAACTCCAGGCTTGGCCGGTGCTGAATTAGCAAATTTAGTCAATGAAGCTGCATTACTTGCGGCTAGAAAGAATAAAAATAAAGTTGAAATGGAAGATTTCGAAGAAGCAAAAGATAAAGTAATGATGGGAATAGAGAGAAAGAGTCTTATCATAACTGAAGAAGAGAAAAAATTAACAGCTTATCATGAAATCGGACATGTACTCGTTTCGAGAAAAATTCCTGAATCGGATCCAATTCATAAAGTTACAATTATTCCACGCGGTCGTGCTTTAGGTGTTACATCATTTTTACCAATTGATGAAAAACATAATTACTCAAAACCGTATATCGAAGCTAAGATATGCAGCTTATTAGGTGGAAGAGCAGCAGAAAAATTTATTTTTAATAGTTATACAACTGGTGCGAGTATGGATATTGAGCAGGCTACAGGACTTGCTCGAAAGATGGTTTGCGAATGGGGAATGAGCGAAAAATTGGGTCCTCAATCTTTTGGTGCTAATGAAGAAGAAATTTTTTTAGGTAGGGAAATTACAAGACATAAAGATTATAGCGAAAAGACAGCACAAGAAATTGATAGTGAAATAAAAAGCATTATTGATTCTTGCCTATTAAAAGCAGAAAATATTATTAAGAAAAATATAAAAATATTGCATGCATTAGCAATGGAATTACTTGAGAGAGAAATCTTAGATGCTGAGGAAATTGATACAATTATTAGTGGAGGGCAATTACCCCCTTCAAAAAGAAATAATAAAAATAATGCTGATGCAAAAAAGGAAGAAATTCCGGATTACGTAAAAAAATTGCAAGAAGAAAGGAAAAAGAAAAAACCTGAACAGAAGAAAAATGATAAAAAGGAATAATAACATAAATTATTCTCATGAACTGTTAAGAAAGGGAATTCATCTGTGTTCAATTTCTATTCCCATTTTTTACTATTTTTTTGATAGACAACTTGTACTTACGATTATTATTCCATTAACAGTTTTTTCTCTAATTATTGATTTTGGAAGATATTTAATTCCTACCTTGAGTAAAAACTTTCATAAACTATTTGGATTTATGTTAAGAGAGCATGAAATAAATGAGAAATGGAAAACACTAAGTGGAGCATCCTATGTTTTAATTTCTGCTTCGGCGACTATTCTGATCTTTCCAAAAATAATTGCAATTACAGCATTTTCAATTTTAATTATTGGTGATATCTCTGCTGCACTTATTGGGATTAAATTTGGTAGACATAAATTCTTTAATAAAAGTTTAGAAGGCACATTAGCTTTCTTTTTCGTTTCTTGCATTGTTGTTCTTATATTACCAAAAATTCAAGATAATATTTGGGAATATATATTTGGATTTTTTGTGGCTGCTATTGCTGCATTAGTTGAAAATGTTTCTTATGGATGGGCTGATGATAATCTTACAGTTCCATTATTATCTGGTTTTGCTCTATGGATTTTATATAGTGTGTTTTTCCCGGATTTGCAGTTAGTTTTGCCAAACGTTCCAGATTATTCTTTTTATTGAAACAAGTAAACATTTTGAATGTATAAATCTTTTCAAAATAAATAATTAGTGAAGTTATGAAAACAAAAATTTTAAAATTTGTAAAATATCTTGTGGCTTTCAGTTTAATTTGTTTTTTATTTTCATGTGGAATTTCTAAAAAAGATGCTATTGGAGAAGAAAATGAAATCTATGTTGTTGCGGATTCTATAGAATATTCATTGTTTGAAGAAAACCTACAGACTGTATTTGAAAAAATAATTTATACTCCTCAACCAGAACCACTCTTTAAATTAATCAGAGTCAATTTTTTAAACTTGGAAAGCATTAAAAATAAAAAGAATGTAATCATTATATCTGCATTAAGTTCACAAAATAAAGTATCAAACTATATTGAAAATTCCCTTGATACTACTGTTAAATCATTGGTTTTAACAAATACAGAATATGTTTTTAATAAGTATGATTTATGGGCCAATAACCAATTAGTTTTGTTTCTGACCTCAACTACAATAGAGCAACTGAATAGTAATATATTAGATAATAAAAATGATCTTTTATATTTCTTTCAGAATATTTCTAATAAAAGAATGTATCAAAATATTTACAATTCCACTTATGAAAGGACAGAAGTTGAAGCTCAATTATTAAAGGAATTCGGTTGGATAATTTACGTTCAAGCAGATTTTGTCAGAGTAAATAATAAATTAGGTGATAATTTTGTATGGTTAAGAAGATCACCTGATACCGAAATGGAAAGATGGATTTTTGTTTATTGGATTGATGATGCTTCACCTAATATGCTTAATCCAGATTCAATAATTACTTTGAGGAATCAAATAACTGAAAAGCATTATCGAACAAAAGATGACCAAACATTCGTAGAAGTAGCAGAAGATTACAGAACTTTTTCAGAAGTAAATTTCAATGAACGATATGCAATAATGACGCAAGGTTTGTGGCGAATGCAAGATAAGAGTATGGGTGGCCCTTTTGTGAATTATATTTTTTATGATGAAAATAGTAAGAGAATTTATATGCTTGACGGTTCTATTTTTGCTCCAAATTATTCTAAAAGAAGTTTAATTCAACAAGTTGATGTAACATTACAATCATTCCGTACAGAAGCAGAGTTAGATCCAGAATGGAAAGAAGATTTATTAGATGAATTAGATTGAGATTAAAAGATTATCGAAAACTCTTGTAAAGTAATAAATGTTTTATTGATTTTTTAATTATTTTACAAGGGTTTTTTTTATGATTTCAAATAATTTTTTATTTTACTTCTAAAGTTTTTTAAATAAAGTATCTATATTTTTTCTATGGCAAATGCACAAACAAGCACACATTCTATTAAAGATATCAGTAAATATTTAAAACCTAAGAATTTACTTCCCATATATTTTCTTATTGGTGAAGATGAATTTGCTATTTCGACAGCTATTAAGCAAATAGAAGAAGCCGTCCAACCACTAATACAATCAGATTTTGACAAAGAAGTAATCGAAATAAAAAAAAATCAGGATTTTGCCGAAATTATTAATATATTAAATGCTTTTCCTTTTAGTGATGGGAAAAAAATAGTAATACTGAAAAATTTAGAGAAAGCGAAATCAGAAATATTACATACTTATATCCTAAATCCCAGCATTCATACAATTCTTGTAATTGCTTATTATGGAACGATGAAAGAATTTAAGCTTGAACCTTTTAAATCCTTAAAAGAAATGAATTTGATATTTCAAGCACCTAAGGTTTATAGGAATGAATATATTAGTTGGATTAAAGAAAGGGCTAATGCTTATCAATTAGTTATTAATAATGATGAAGCCGAATTGTTGCTAGATATGGTTGGTGATGATAAAAGTCTTTTGGATATACAACTTAATAAATTTTTCAATTATTTGGGACCGAACAAAGAAATTTCGGGAAAAATAATTATTGAACAGACTGCGATTACGAAAGAGTTAACGATATTCAATTTATTAGATGCACTTGGGCAGGGAAACAAAGCTAAGTCAATTGAAGTAGCATTCAACTTGCTTGATAATAAAACTGAAATAGTTAAGATAATAGGAGCGCTTAGCAAATATATTTCAACTATTGCACAAATTTATGATATTCTAAAAAATGAAAATGATAAACCCATCAATTTAATGAGAGAGAATAGATACTATATTGAAAATTGTAGCAAAGCAAGGTATTTTTTATCAGAGAAAAGGCTTACTCAATCGGTAAAAGCATTGCTTAAAGCTGATTCTGCATTTAAGACTAGCCAATATGACCATAGAACAATTCTAACAATATTAATTAATGAAATGTTAGTTTAAAGATTTTATGTAAACTAAAGTTTTATTAAATTTGTATTGACAATTTAATATTAACGTTATTGTTTTTATGTGATCTAAAATTGAAACAATTTTTTAATAATTTAGTATAAATAACATTGAATCCAAATTACTTAAGAAAAACTGATGAAGAATTAATTCAGGAATTTCAAGATACTAATGATATTCAAGCATACGAAGCTTTAGTAAAAAGATACAAAGATCCACTTGTGAATTTTGTTTTTAGATTTGTTGGTGACAGAGATGTAAGTTCTGACATTGTTCAAGATACAATGATAAAATTTTATCTAAACAAAGATGCTTATAAATCATTAGCTAAATTTTCGACTTGGATTTATACAATAGCTTCAAATCTAGCTAAAAATGAATTGAGGCGTCAGAAAAGAAAAAGGTTCTTATCAATTTATGGAGACGACAACGAGGAAACAACTCCTCAATATGCTGATAATTCAATTATTTTACCTGATAAAGCAGCTGATATGAATATAAAGGATAAGATAATTCAAAAAGCATTAATGAAAGTAAAAGCAGTTTACAGAGAAGTTGTTATCCTCAGAGATGTTCAGGATTTTTCTTATGAAGAAATTGCTGAAATAACAAATTTATCTCTTGGAACAGTAAAATCAAGAATAAACAGAGGAAGAGCACAACTTCAAAAATTATTAAAAGATATATATAGAGAGTAAGCATATGAAAAATAATAACAATATTATTAACTCCGAAAAGAATTGGGTCACTGATTTACTTAAACAACTACCCGAAGAAAAAGCACCTTCTGATTTTGAATTTAAGTTAATGACTAAAATTCATAACAAGAATTTTGAAGTAAAAAGTGAACAATCCCAAAAGAAATTCAATTGGGTATGGGTACCAGCAGCGGCAACAATTTCAACAATAATTATTTTGTTCACTATAGTGTCGGATAATAGTAATGATAAGCAAAATGCTTTAATGGATGAACCACCCGCAATCAATAATACATTATCTGACGAAAAATCACCAGAGTTAAATAAAGATATTGAGATATATTCAGAAACTGTGGTTGAAAATGATGAAATGAAAGAAACTGAAGAGAAAAGTGTTGCGTCCAGTAATAATTATCGTGTTGTAATTAAGCCAAATGATGTTGTTGAAAAAGAGACTGTCGATTTGCCTTATAAAAATAACAAGGGAATTGAACTTGATGATTTTATAACAAATAATGGTTTAGAAAAAGGTATTGATAATAATAGAAATTTAAGGAACGTGAGTGATGGTGAATTTAATTTCGATGGTTTTTATCTGCAAAGTACAACAGATCCAATTGAATTAGAAAAATTAAAAGCAAAGATTGATTCGGTGGAAAAAAGAATGGATAAAATAGAAAAGGATAATCAAAAATAACTCTTAATTTATTGTATTCCGCAGTCTTCCTAAAAATCAGATTCATATTTATATTGAGTATTTAGAACACACAAAGATAAATTCCAAAAAACGATTTTTTCCTTGCATTTAAATATTTCTATTATTATATTAATATTCTTGTTCTAAAATTATTATTGTAATTAAGATAATAAATATTTTTGTATTTGAACTTGACAATTAAAAATTATTGTCTTACATTTACATCCCTATTTTGAAAATTTTTGTTCTTTGGCAGATTGAGTGACTAAACATAAGCTTTAGTGGTAAGGAAATAAAAAA
>JAFGPR010000315.1 GCA_016936095.1 Ignavibacteriales bacterium
ACTTACTGCAGTAAATTGATTGTAATTTTTAGTAAGCATAATTGCTTCAATAATTTTATTCATTTTTTCTAGCAGCTTTAATTAAAACTATTAAAATATTAAAACTTTATTACAATCAACTGTCCATTGTGAAAATTCTTTCATATTATTTAATTTAACACCCTCAATGAAAGTTATTTTGTCAATTCCACGTGCTTCCGAACATCCGTCACAACTTTTAACTTATCCACCTTTTTGTATTACAGACTTTAACATTCTCTCAATGTTGTAATATCCAATTGGCGTATTCTGATTAGGGAAACCACAGAAAACAGCGTCAGTAAGAAGGAAAATTTTTACTTCCACTTTGTCTTCGTGTTCTTTTTGTAATGTTATAGCCATTCTTAAAGCATTATATGCTTTCTCCGTCCCGTAGGGTGCATCGTTAATGATAAATAAGATTTTCTGCATTTTCCTTCCATGTTATGATAATAATTTTATTACATTCTCTCTTATAATTATTGGTAACTTATTGATTGCGAAATAATTTTTTAATACAACTATTACATTAATTTTTATTAAAATTATGTTTTATTTAATCAATTTGATTTACTTATTAAAATTAAATATTTTTTGGTGTAAAAACAAATTATTTTTTTTAATTAAATATGTTATTAAAAAATCAAATAATAACACAAAAAGCAACCGAACTTGGCTTTAGTAAAATTGGCTTCGCAGCACCAATGGTTTTAAATGATAATATCCAATTTTTTAAAGAATGGCTCGATGATAACAATAATGCTTCAATGGAATATTTAAAGAAAAACCTTGATATAAAAGAGAATGTTAATATACTATACCCGGAAGCAAGGAGTGTTATTGTACTTGCTTTGAATTATTTTACCGATATTAAACAAAGCGAAAAGCCGAATTGTGGAGTGATATCCCGATATGCTATTGTCCAAGATTATCATCAAGTACTCAAATTGAAAACGAATAAACTTATCAAGGAATTAAAAATTATTGATATTGGATTTGATGCAAGAGTGTTTATTGATTCAAATTTTGTTCTAGAAAAAACTTACGCTGAAAAAGCAGGGATAGGTTGGCAGGGAAAAAACTCATTGATTATTACAGAAGAATTTGGCAGTTGGATTTTCCTTGCAGTTATGGTAACTAATAGAGAATTTGAGGCATCAAAGCCGGTAGAGAATTTATGTAGTGATTGTAGAAAATGTATTGAAGCATGTCCTACTAAAGCAATAAATGAAAACAAAACAATTGATGCAAGAAAATGTATTTCGTTCCATACAATCGAAAATAAGAATGCGATACCACTCGAATTAAAAGGAAAGTTCAATAATTATATTTTTGGTTGCGATATATGTCAGGAGGTTTGTCCATTTAATATAAAACATTCATTACCTACAAAGGACAAAGATTTTTTCCCTTTTAAAGAAAATGAAATTCCAATTGAAGAAATATTAAAAATGACTGAAGAAGATTTTTCTAAACGATTTGCAGACAGCCCGATTAAGCGTACAAAATTAGAGGGATTGAAAAGAAATGCTAAATTCCTACTCAAATAAATCTGTGATTATCTATTGAGCTTATATTGAGCCTGTCGAAATATCAGTTTCACTTGTGCTGAGCTTGTCGAAGCATCCGCGTTCTATCAAGAAAGCCCTCTATTTGTAGAGGGCTCAAGGTTTCTGCTAAGGTTAAAGTGAAATTAAAATTTATGATTTTCCCGCTAATAATTTTGCTTTTTCTACAAGTGTAATAAATTCACTTCGGTATCCTTCCTTGTCTTCTCCCTTGCTGGAATTTGCTATTTTTAAAATGTCATTGTATGTAATATCACCTTTGTATTCTGAATCTCTTAACAACATTCCGAAGCCGGCTACAGCCGCTGAGAATTTGAAATTATTACTTGTGTTTTCCCAAGCAATTAAATTATCCATCAAGGGTTTCTCAATTAATTTACTTACATCTCCGTCAGGTTGTTTATATCTGAATTTTACAGTTAATATTTCATCGGTGTTTGAAGCATCTGTGTTAACTTTGGTTTGTTGATATTTCAATGGGTCAATATTTGGAACTTCCTCATCTGAATCTGCGGGGATAATTTCATAAAGAGCTGTAACAGTATGTCCTGCTCCAAGTTCACCGGCGTCTTTCTTGTCATCGTTGAAATCTTCATCTCGCATTAATCTGTTTTCGTATCCGATTAGTCGGTATGCCTTTACCTTTGTTGGATTAAACTCAACTTGTATTTTTACATCCTTTGCAATTGTTAGGAGTGTTCCGCCAATCTCTGTTACCAGAACTTTTTTTGCTTCGAGAATATTATCAATATATGCATAATTTCCATTTCCCTTATCAGCCAGTTTTTCCATTTTTGAATCTTTGTAATTTCCCATTCCAAAACCTAACACTGTTAGGAATATTCCATCGTTTCGTTTTTCTTCGATTAGTCTTTCCAATTCAGCATCCGAGGCAACACCAACATTAAAATCACCATCTGTTGCAAGGATCACTCTGTTATTACCACCTTTAATAAAATTATCTTTTGCAACTTTGTATGCTAAAATAATTCCCTCGCCGCCTGCTGTTGAACCACTTGCATATAAATCATCTAATGCTTTTATTATTTTATCTTTTTGATCACCACGAGTTGGTTCGAGTACCATTCC
>JAFGPR010000316.1 GCA_016936095.1 Ignavibacteriales bacterium
GGACACAAAAAAGAACAGGCAGGTATTCTCGATGGTGATACTGAAAATGGAATAATGGAAGCAGGACAGATTTCAGGAATGATAAAGGATATAAAACCAGCTGAAGTTGTTTTTAAAAAACTATTGATAGAATTTGATGAAGCTATTGATAAATTACAAACATTAAAATAAAATTAAGGTGAAAAATGAAGAACATTTATTTATTTGCAATAGTATTGCTTACTTTTTTACTTGGTTGTTCAAGAGAAGAAAAATACGAAGTTTTCAGCTCAGAAGCATTTGCGTACAAATTAGAAGAGGGGTGGGAATTAAACACCTCTGCTCATGTAAAAGATTTTGTACTTAAAGAGGAAAATGAAATATACACTTGCGATTTAACCTATTATATAGATATACAAACTCCAAGCGGTATAACAATTGCAAAAGCGGATACTGGCTTAATTCAGGAAAGTAGTGGTGACGAAATTGACGAAGTTGCAATTGACATTCAAATGGAACTGGATGATGGGTTTGAAGAAGGGACTTACAAAGTTGTTTATTTTGTTGTTGATAAGAACAATAATCAACTAGTAACAGATACAACAACATTTGATTTGACAAGGGAATAGTAAAACATTTATTGATTATTTAACATTTTTTATTAAATCGAAAACTGAATTAATTCTATAGGTGGGTTTTATTTCTGAGAATTGACTGATTGGATTTTTTACACCTGATAGAACTAATGCAGTATCAATTCCAAATTTATTTCCCATTGCAATATCAGTTTCTATTCTATCGCCGATTATAATACATTCTGCAGAATTTAGTTTTAAATATTTTTTTATTTCCTCAATCATAAATTTCGAAGGTTTTCCGAAATGTTTTTCTAATTTTCTCCCTGTTCTTTTTTCGAGGGCAGATATTGTAGAACCAGCATCAATTATTTCTCCTTTTTCTACTGGGCAAGTGTTATCAATGTTTGCTGCAAAAAATTTTGCTCCATTATCAAGTGCCTTTGCTGCTATTTCTAATTTTATATAATTGAATGTTCTATCTAATGTAACAATTACGATATCAATCTTTTCGGGGTTATCTGAAAATTTTAATCCTCCTTTGTTAATTTCCTCAATAAATATTTTTTCACTGATTGAATAGAAATTTTTTCCTGAATAGTTTGAAGTTAAATATTTTTTAATGACATAAGTCGAATTGATTATTTCATTTTCTGAGATTTTCATTCCATATTTGTTTAAAAAATCAGAATATTCCTTGCAGGTACCAGTAGTCTTGTTAGAAATAAAAACAAGTCTCTTATTTAATTTGCGAAGAGTATTTATCGTAATATCAGCTTTAGGAATAATATTCTCGCCTCGATAAAGAGTTCCATCAAGATCGAAAATAAAACCGGAATATTTATGTAATGGAAAAATTCTCAAACACTCATTCTCTTCTTAATTTTTATAAATATTTCCTCATAAGAACTTGGTTTATATCCAAGCTCAGTTTCTGCTTTAAGAGTTATCAACCCTGATTTTAATGGTCTTCTTGCTGGTTGATTGAAAACTTCTGTTTTTACTGGTGTTATAAGCGATTTATCAAATCCAAAAAAATCTGCAATTCTTAATGCAAATTCATAACGATTCAGAAATTCAGCTCCGCCAATATTGAATAACCCCTTCTTTTTATATTCTATTACACGACCTATTGCATCAACTAAATCATCAACATAAGTAGGATTATTTATCTGGTCATCTACTATTTGTACAGGTTTATTATTACGTAATGATTCAATAAACCATTTTACAAAATCACTTTTCACATTTTTACCTAATCCGAACAACACATTTGTTCGTAAAATTGTATGTTTTGTATCATATTTTTTAATTGCATTTTCCCCTGCTAATTTTGTCTTGCCATAATAGTTTATTGGATTGGGAATGTCATCTTCTGAATATGGACCCTTTATGCCGTCAAAGACATAATCTGTCGAAATATAAATGAGGTGTGAATTAACAACAGAAGAATAATTAGCGAGATTAGCAACTCCCTCAACATTTATTTTTTGAGCAAGGACTCTTTCGGTTTCAGATCTATCTACATCGGTATATGCTGCAGCATTAATAATAAAATCCGGTTTAAATTCCTTAATTATTTTACCAATTGTTTTTTTATCAGTTATGTCTGCACAAAAATAATTAACATTTTCAATTAATGATTTTTCTTCAATTGAGGAACAGAGCAGATCAGTGTTCTCATCAGTTAAGTAATGTTCAATCAATCTTTGTCCGAGCATTCCATTAGAGCCAACAATTAGAATTTTTTGCTTTTGTGTATCAATCTTTGACATATTCTTTTATGTTTTTGTATTCTTCAAAATTTTTGAATGTTGCTGACCATCCAGCAATTGTATTTGCTTTACTTAATGCTTTTTTAGCATCTTTGTCTTTTAAGAAAGAATAAAAAAATGTTGCACCAAAGATGTCACCGCAACCGACTTTATTCACACAGTTAATATCTAATCCATCCTCTTCAAATATTTCTATTTCATTTTTGTCTTTTATGTAAGCAGTAAAACCTTTTGCACCTTTTGTGATTATCAGAATTGTCGGGCCTAATCCAAGGATATATTTTGCTGCTTCATATTCGTTTTTAATATCAGTCAGTGTTTCAATTTCATATTCGTTAACCTGAACAAAATCAACGTTTCTAAGCCATTCATCTGCACAAGGAATTTTTCTGAAAAATCTTTTGTTATTTTTGTCAATTCCTCTTGATAATGAATGAATATCAATAAAAATCAGTTTACTGAAATTTTTTCTGATTTCTTTTAATTTTTCAAGTGATAACTCAAAACCTGTAATCATGTTAATTAATATTGCGACAAAAGCATTAAGGTCCTTTATTTTATCGAAATTTAGATCATCAGTAAAATTTTTGTATTGTTCGTCACGTTCTTTATATTCACAAATTGTAAGGTTCACAGTTGGTATTGCTTTGACAACCTTAGCGTAACTTAAATCAATTTCATCGTAGATTTTCTTAAAGATATTATATGATGAATTATCAATTGCAGTCATTAGACTTATTTTATCATCAGGATTTTTCAAATGATATAATCCGGTAATAGTATAAAAAATTCCTCCAGGTTTAATTTCTAATTTATTACCCGAATTAATATTATCAACCACCGAATGACCTATGACAAGTAAATTCATTTTAAAATAAATACATTTATAATTTATGAAGCAAAAATAACGAAAAAAAAATTAATGATAAATTTTTATTGGAAAAGTCAAATTAATATTGAAAGTATTTTCGAAATGCTTAACTCTTAATTAATTCTTTATAATGTTCATACCTATTAAGTACATCGGGGACGTAGTTTACAGTTTCAATTCCCCTACAGTATCCGTATTTAACTACATCATCTTGATAATATTTGCTTTTTGATTTGTTGAGTAACCAAGTTTCAACATTTTTAAACCAGACATTCGGATCGTTTCCATACTTTTCTGCAAGATTTCGTGCATCAATGATATGTCCAAATCCGCAATTGTATGATGCAAGAACGAATTTGATTCTTTCAGTATCGTCCTTGATATAATCCGACCAAAATTCATCCAACCATTTAATATATTTTGTCCCTGCCTTTAGACTTTGATACGGGTCATAAGGATCTGATACGTTGTACTGTTCAACTACTGACGGCATAAGTTGCATTAAGCCCCTAGCACCCGCCCATGATTGAGCAGTGGGGTGGAACTGTGATTCCTGATATACAACGGAAGCGACAAGTCGCCAGTCCCAATTTATTTTTTTTGCATTTTCTTTTATTAAATTGTCATAGCGTGAAATTTTTCCACCTCTAATAGACAAAAATTCACTTTCCATTCTACGTTGGATTGAAGATTGACTTAAAAAATACTTTTTATAGATTGCTGTATATTCAGGTTTGCGTCTCATGGCTTCAATCCATTTATTCAATTCTTTCAGTAAATTCGGAGAAGTTTTCCTAACTGCCCAAGCAATTTTTTGAGGTAAAGAAATTTCAGTTTCAATATCAATATTAGAATAATATCCTTGATATAATAGCGCAATATTAGCATCGGCAATTGTATAATCTATTATTCCTAGTGATACCATCTCAACAAGATCTTCTGTTGAAACTTCGGGATCAGCTTCGGTTATTATAAATTTGCCTCCAATTTCCTCCTGTAAATTGTTCAGTCGTTCGATATACGATGAACCTTTTTCGACATAAATTGTATCATCAATTAGATCTACAACGTTTGTAATTAAACTGTCGGCAATCTGCTCTTTTCTCAACTTTTGCCAATTCTCTGGTTTTCTTTGTACAAGTACTTGGTTTGTTAAATTGTGATGATGCGCAAATTCAACTTTTTCCAATCTATCAAGTGTAACAGTTAAATTAAATGCGATAATATCTCCCTCACCGTTGTTTAGCATCTCAAACATTTTATCAATATCTTTCACAACAACAATTTCCAGTTCAACTCCTAAAAAATCAGTAAATTTTTTAATCAATTCGTATTCATAACCCATTGGTTGTCCACGATAGATAAAATAGCTGTAAGCATTATATCCGGTTAATGCTACTAATTTCCCTTTTTCCTTTATTTTATCTAAATCAATTTCTACAATTTCCTTGTTTTCTCCACAGGAAAGAAGGATTATAGAAATAAAAATAGCTAAAATTAAATTAAGTATTTTCATAAAGAGAGAATTAAATTTTAAAAAATATTTCTGAAAACAAGTAAATTCAACAAAAAACTTATTTCGAGTGTTTCAAAATATTACAGATATATTAAAATAATAACTTGATTATTATGTTTATTTATGGTATAATTATAAACTCAATTTCGCCCTTTAAGGGCGATTTTTGTTATATGAAACTTTACGAAGATAAAATATCGCAAATTATTCAGGATACCTGTTATAAAACAGGTTTTCTATTGATAGAATATATTGTCAGACATATAAATAAAAAAATGTACATAGAAGTTTTTATTGACAATGAAAAAGGAATTACTCTGGAAGATTGTTCAACTTTGTCTCACAAGTTAAAAGCAGAGATAGACAATGAAGAAGAATACGCAAACTTAGATTATAAATTGGAAGTTTCATCTCCTGGTACTCAAAGAAGTCTTAAATATATAGAGCAATATTCCAAACATATTAACAGGAAATTTGAAATTCAATATAATAACAATGAAGAAATCATAAAATATAAAGGGAAATTACTTCAAGTATCTGGAGATAATTTAACCTTTGAAATTGACAAAGAAATTTTTGTAATTAACATAAAAGATATAAAAACTGCAAAAGTATTAATTAGTATTTAGATTTGGAGGAATATTTCATGAA
>JAFGPR010000036.1 GCA_016936095.1 Ignavibacteriales bacterium
AAGCGGACAACTTGGTTGTGTAGATTGCAAGAAAAAATGTATTCAGAAAATAAATGAATTTCTTTCACCTATTCGCGAGAAAAGAAATTACTACGAAAAAAATAAAAATGAAGTAATTGATATTTTGTTGGATGGAGAGAAGCGAGCAAAAGAAGTTGCAAGACAAACAATGGAAGAAGTACATAAAAAAATGAAATTCGGTTGATATGTATAAAATAAAACTACAACAATTCGAAGGTCCTTTAGATTTACTCTTGTTTTTCATACGGCGTCATGAGATTGATATTTATGATATACCCATTGCGATGATAACAAAAGAATTTCTTGCATACGTTCAACTAATGAAGCAACTGGATTTAACTGTTGCAAGTGATTTTATTCTTATGGCGGCAACGCTTATGCAGATAAAAGTAAGAATGCTGCTGCCAAGGGAAATTGATGAAAAAGGAGAAGAAGTTGATCCACGAGCTGACCTTGTTGCGGCTCTGCTCGAATATAAAAAATATAAGGAAATGGCAGAAGAACTTTCATTTTTTGAATCAGAACAGAGGAAAAGAAACTTTCGTGGTAATTTCGATTTGGACTCAAAAGATGAAAGTATTGATCTGAAAACTTTAATGAAAAATGTCACTATTTATGATATGATGAGATGTTTTAAACAAGTGCTGGATAAAGTTCCTACGCCAGTTGTTCATCAAATCCAAAAATTAAATGTTACAATTGAAGAACAAATGCAATTTATTTTTGATAAGTTAAATAGTAATGATGAATTGCCATTTCTTGAACTTATTGAGGAAATGAAAGAAAAAATTCGGATTATTGTAACTTTTATTGCATTACTCGAATTAATAAAATTAGGCAGAATCGGACTGAAAGAATCCGATAAATTTAATGACTTTTTAATTTATTGTATTAACAATGGATGAAATTTACACATCAATAATTGAAGCACTTATTTTTTCAAGTGACGAACCATTGCCATCTTCGGAAATAATAAATGCTATAACTGATATAGATGGTGAGGATATTAAAATATCGAAAAATGATATTGAAAAAGCAGTTGATAGTTTAAATAAACTTTACGAAAAGAAAAAACTTTCATTTAGAATAGTCAGCATTGCAAATGGATATTCTTTTGCTACTCAACCAGAATATGCAAAGTATGTCGGCTTTCTATCAACTGAGAAGAGTAAAAGGAGATTGAGTCCTGCTGCTTTAGAAACTTTATCAATAATTGCCTATAAGCAACCAATAACAAAGCCAGAAATTGAAATTATTCGTGGAGTTAATTCTGATTTTGTAATTAATACATTGCTTGAGAGGAAAATAATAGATATCAAAGGAAGAGCAGAAACTGTAGGACGACCTCTGCTTTATGTTACAAATGATGAATTTTTAAAATATTTTGGATTAAATAAAATTACCGATTTACCAAAACCACGCGAAATTGATGAGATAATGAAGGATGAAGATTTTCTTGAACAAAAAAGAAAAATAATGATGAACGAAGTTGAAGAAATGTTAGAACAAACTATAACAGATAAAAGTGATGATGAGATTAAATAAATATCTTGCTGAATGTGATGTTGCTTCGAGAAGGAAGGCGGAAGAATTTATTTATGAGGGCAGAATTTCTGTGAACGGAAAAGTAATTCGGGAATTTGCTTTTATCGTAGATGAATTTAAGAATACAGTCAAATTAGATGATAAAAAATTAAGGATAAAAAATAAAGAATATTATTTATTGTATAAACCTAAAGGAATTATCACTAGTACAAATGATGAGAGGGGTAGGGCAACTGTTGTAGATTTGGTCAAAACGAGAAGTGTAATTTTCCCGGTTGGTCGATTAGATTATAATACTACTGGAATTTTATTATTAACTAATGATGGTGATTTCGCAAATTATTTATTGCATCCAAAAAATAAATTTCAGAGAGAGTACATAGCTAAATTAGATAAACCACTCAAATTAAATGATGCAAATAAATTGTTGCAAGGTGTCTATCTTGACAAAAAGAAAAGTAAATTTATTGATCTAAAAATTAAATCAAATGAGTATCCAAGGCGTGTAAACGTTTTAACTGAAGAGGGACGAAATCATTTTGTAAAAATTATGTTTTCAAAAATTGGTTACCGTGTTAATGAATTGAAAAGAATAAGATTTGGGATTTTTTCCCTTGGTAGATTAGTCCCCGGTCAATACCGTAAACTAACAGAGGATGAAGTTCAGTATATCAAAAAGCAATATGAGAAAAATTAGGTTTCAAATATTATTACTATTTTTACCTTTTTTTATTCTTATAGGACAGGAAAAGGATACAACGAAGACCGACGAAAAGAAAGTTGAATTTTTAGATATTAATAAATTGCGTAAGCAGTTAGATTTCACATTTGATGATCCGAATTTTTCAGATGCCTTTTTTGGTGTCCTTGTCCAATCTCTTGAAACAGGTGAAATAATCTATGATATGAATATACATAAATTATTCATCCCTGCTTCAAATATAAAATTATTTACAACAGCTTCTGCTTTGTTATTATTGGGTTCAAATTACGTTTATCAGACAGATATTTTCTATGATGGATATATAGTTAACAACACATTATCTGGTGACATAATTGTTCGAGGTAGTGGAGACCCAACTTTATCAGATAGATTTTATAAAGATAATATTACTAAAATATTCGAGGATTGGGCGGATTCTTTGATTAAAAATGGAATAAACAACATTGATGGAAATATTATTGGTGATGATAATTGCTTTGATGATGTCGGTTATGGAAAAGGATGGGTGTTTGAATACGAGAATAGTTGGTTCTCAGCTCCATCAGGTGCGTTATGTTTTAATGATAATACAATCCGTATTACAATTAAACCAACAATAGTTAATGCCCCAGCAATATTTAATATTGAACCTATTTCTGATTATTTACCGATAATTAATAAAGTTATAACGGTTGATTCAAAAGCAGAAGAGAAAATTCAAATCTACAGAGACAGAATTAGCAATATTGTAACGATTTATGGAACTATAAAAGAGAGTACACCGTTTCTTTTTGAACATATACCTGTTATCAATCCAACAAACTATTTTGTTAGTGTCTTAAAAAGTGTATTCGAGAAAAAAGGAATCTTTATTTCGGGTTATGCAAATGATATTGACTTCGAAGATAAGATATTTAACTATGAAGAGATGATTTTTCTTTTTACTCACAAATCAAACTCATTGAAGGAAATTGTAAGTGAAACAAATAAAAACAGTAATAATTTTTATGCTGAACAATTAATCCGAACACTTGGGTGGGAATTATATAATTTTGGTTCACTGGACAATGGAATCAAAGCTTGTGAAGAAGTATTTGAGATAATGGCTATTAATCCTGAGAATCTATATTTTGCTGATGGTTCGGGATTGTCAAGATTGAATTTAGTAACACCACGTCAGATTGTGAACTTACTCAGTTTTATGTATAAGAGTGATGAATTCAAATCTTTTTATGAATCATTACCGATCGCAGGTTTTGACGGAGGATTAGCTTATAGAATGAAAGATACACGAGCAGAAAAAAATGTTAGAGCAAAACCAGGTTATCTTATAGGTGTGGTTGCTTTGTCGGGATATATTAATACTGCTAATGGCGAGCCACTTGTTTTTTCGATTATAATAAACAATTATCTTTTACCTGCTGTATTCGCAAATTATATTCAGGATGCAGTTTGTATTAGTTTAGCAAATTTATACAGAGCATATTAAGGAGGAAATTTGGAACCGAAAGTTAAAATTGATGATATTAACGATTTGATTGAAAGAAGACTTGAGGAGTTGAATGAATTACAGGCAATGGAAATTATAACTTATCAATATAGCTTCGATGTTGATTCTTATTCAATTGACATAAAAGAAAATTATGAAAATTTCGAAGGTAAAAATATAAAGATTGCTGGCAGAATAATGGCAATACGTAGAATGGGTAAAGCTTCTTTTGCACATATTCAGGATATTAAAGGTAGAATTCAAATCTATCTTAAGCAGGATGAAATTGGTGAAGAAAATTACAAAGTATTTAAACTTTCTGATATAGGTGATATAATTGGTGTGAGTGGTAAAGTATTTAAAACTAAGACAGGTGAAATTTCTGTTCATTCAGATTCATTTACTTTGCTTGCAAAATCTATTAGACCAATACCGATTGCAAAAGAAGTTGTTGACGAAAAAGGTAATAAAGTTATATTTGACCAATTTGTAGATAAAGAATTACGTTATCGACAGAGATATGTTGACTTAATTGTTAATCCCGAAATAAAAGAAGTATTTATAAAAAGATCAAAAATAATTTCCGAATTGAGAAGATTTCTTGATTCAAAAAATTATATTGAGGTTGAAACTCCTGTACTTCAACCAATTTATGGGGGTGCAGCTGCAAGACCTTTTGTAACACATCATAACACACTTGATATGCCTCTTTATTTAAGAATCGCTGATGAGTTGTATCTTAAAAGATTAATTGTCGGTGGATTTGATGGTGTATATGAAATTTCAAAGGATTTTCGTAATGAAGGTATTGACAGAACGCATAATCCAGAATTTACCATGCTTGAATTATATGTTGCATATAAAGATTATTTCTGGATGATGGAACTTGTTGAAGAGATGATCAATGATGTTTGTCTTAATGTTTTTGGTACGACAGAATTTGAGATTGAAGGTCAGCAAATTAATTTCAAAGCACCATGGCATAGGATGTCAATGACCGAAGAAATTCAAAAAATATCAGGTTTGAATGTTTTAGATGCAAATGCAAGTGAAATTATTAATATCCTAAAAAGTAAGAATGTTGAACTGACAGGCAAAGAAAATAAAGGAAAATTAATTGATTTACTTTTTGAAGCAACGATACAACCGAATTTAATTCAACCTACTTTTATCGTCGATTATCCATTGGAAATATCACCACTTGCTAAGAAACAGAGAGATAAAGAAGGCTTGGTAGAAAGATTCGAGGGATTTGTGATGGGACGTGAAATTTGTAATGCATTTAGCGAGCTGAATGATCCGATTGATCAGCGTTCGAGATTTGAAGCTCAAAAAAAATTAGGTGATGCCGGTGACGAAGAAGCACATAAGGTTGATGATGATTTTTTACGAGCATTAGAATTTGGTATGCCACCGACTGCAGGTCTTGGACTTGGAGTTGATAGATTTGTAATGCTATTGACGAATCAACCATCAATCAGAGATGTAATTTTTTTCCCGCAAATGAGATTATTACAATAGTATTTAATTTTTAAACATAATAGCCAACTATAATTTTGAAAATCATTAAATATATATTGATATTATTTTTATTGTATTGCTCAATATTTGCACAGTCCGAATTTATTATATATTCTGAAGACACTTCGAAAAATATTGAATTAGAAAATAGTGTTAATGTCAAGCAAGTTATAGAACTGCAAGATGAGATACAAAAAGTAGATCTTATGAGCGATGATATAAATTATTGGACATTAGCTGGTGTAGGTGCAATATCAACTGGTATCTGGTATGGTGTTCATCAATATTATGCAAATGCTTGGTGGCAGGAGCAAGATAACAAGTTTAGAGTAGTAAATGATTGGGAATATGCTCTTTCGATTGATAAGCTTGGCCATTTTTATGGTGCAAATTTAATAGGGCATTTATTTTCTGCTGGATTTGAAGCAGCAAATTTATCGCTTGAGGCATCAACAATTTATGGTGCACTTGCTTCATTAGCATTTCAACTTTATGTAGAAATACAGGATGGTTTTGGACCGCAATGGGGATTTAGTCCTGGAGATGCTTTAGGTGATATATTAGGCTCTGTTTATTTAGTGGGACAGTATTATATTCCCTATTTGAAAAATTTTCAGCCGAGATTTAGTTATTACCCATCAGATGAATTTTTAAATAATGAGAAACCTGATATGAATCTTGTTAATGATTATCAAGGACAAAAACTTTGGATGGGTTTACGAATGAAAGAAATTTTGCCCGAGGCAATTTCAGAATATTGGCCTTCATTTCTTATGTTATCTGTTGGATATGGGGTAAAAGATCTTGATAGCAGTGGTGGTGGAATAAGAGAGTGGTACATTGGACTTGATTTGGATGCGGAAGCAATTCCTCTTTATGGTAAATTCTGGCAGTTTGTAAAAAATAGTTTAAACTACATTCACTTCCCAATGCCGGGTATACGTATATCACCGGACTTTACTTTTTTAGTTTTTTGTTTTTAATTCTAAAGGTTTTTTTTGAAATACAGTATAATTATACCAACATTAAATGAAGAAAAATTATTAGGAAATCTCTTAAAAGATATATGCACAAATGGATTTCAGCAAAAATATGATTACGAAGTAATTGTATCCGATGGAGGAAGTCAGGATAAAACAATTGAAATTGCAAACAATTTTTCTGATAAAGTCGTTACTAAAGATGGCGAAATAAAACAAAATATTGCAGTTGGAAGAAACAGAGGTGCTTCACAGGCAAAAGGAGAAATATTAATCTTTCTTAATGCAGACATTGCAATACCTGATTTACAGAAATTTTTTGATTATATTGAAAATAAATTTTATAGTAGCAAATATGCAGCGATGACTTGCAGAGTAATGATATTTCCAAACGAAGCAAGATTGGTTGATAAATTATTCCTAACATTTTATAATTTTTATTTTCGGATGCTAAATGTTCTTGGTGTCGGAATGGGGCGTGGAGAATGTCATATTGTTAAAAGAGAAATATTCGATAAATTAAATGGATATAACGAAAAATTAGCTGCGGGTGAAGATTTTGAATTATTCAAGAATATTAAACGAATTGGAAAAATACATTTTGCTAATAAAATTACAATTTACGAATCACCACGCAGATATAGAAAACTTGGACATTGGAAAATATTTTATCTGTGGTTAGCAAATGGAATCTATGTATTTTTTAAAAAGAAAGCACTTTCTCGTGAGTGGGAACAGATTAGATAATGATTAATGTTATAATGCTTAATGGTTAATAAATGAGATTTATAAAAAAATATTTATTGTTAATATTCTTCATTTCAATCATGAATTATTCGCAGGTTGAGAATGTTGAAGTGAGTAATCCAGTTTATAATTTTCTCGAAAGAATATCCTCATTGCATTTAATTGAAAATTACAATTCATTTGAATTA
>JAFGPR010000317.1 GCA_016936095.1 Ignavibacteriales bacterium
CATAAATGCTCCTAAGATTGTAATTAAAAATACCAAGATGAATTTCTTAGTTTGCTTCATAAATTAACCTCTTTTATTTGAAAATATTCTTTTTTACTTGTTTTGAAAGTATAAGGCATCAAAGAATTTTTAGTCTTTGTAAATTTTTACTTCTCTTTTGCCATCACTCAATTTGTATCCTCTAAACATTCCTGATGTATTAAATGGCATTGTAACATTCCCGAATTTATCAATCCCAATTAAACCACCATCAGCATTTTGATTTTTCAATTTGTTATTGATAATATATTCTGCAGCATCTTTCAAACTCATTCGCTTATATTCCATTAAAGCAGAAACATCATAGGCTACACAATTTTTAATAAAATATTCACCGTGCCCCGTGCAAGAAACAGCACAAGTTTTATTATTAGCATAAGTACCTGCTCCAATAATTGGCGAATCACCTACACGTCCGAATTTTTTATTTGTCATTCCTCCGGTTGAAGTTCCTGCTGCTAAATTTCCATTTTTATCCAATGCGACACAACCGACTGTGCCATAAATAAAATTTTTATCACTGACCTGTGTTTGTCCCTCTTTTTCTTTTGCTTTTTCTAAAGATTTCCATCTTTCTTCAGTATAGAAATATTCAGGATCTATCAAATCTATTCCCATTTCCTGAGCAAATTTTTCTGCACCTTCACCAGTAAATAAAACATGTACTGACTTTTCCATGACTAACCTAGCGAGTAAAATTGGGTTTTTAATCCTTCTAACTCCTGTAATTGCTCCTGCATTTAAAGTTGCTCCATCCATAATTGATGCGTCAAGTTCATTTATTCCATCACTATTAAAAACTGCACCTTTACCTGCATTAAAGAGTAGACAATCTTCAAGTATTTTTATTACAGTTTCAACAGCATCAAGACTATTACCCCCTTGTTCTAATATTTTATATCCTTCTTCAATTGCTTCATTCAACTTTGCTATATATTCCTTTTCTTTCTCTGCAGGGATATTACTAATAACTCCGGCACCACCATGGATAACTAAACCAAATTTTGTTTTATCTTTTTCTTTATCAACACAAGAAATAAATAAAAGACAAATTAAGGTACAAACAAAATATTTTTTAATTCTAATCATCATTTTACTCAAAATTTATAATTAACAACTAAAAATTATAAATAAAAAATGAGAAAAAAAAAGCCGTCAAGAATATGACGGCTAAAATATAATGCTATTTACAATTATTAGTTGCCACCTTTTTTATAACCGGCGCCTTTTGATCCTAAACCATCACAAAGACCATTCATCGCTCCTTTACTCATTTGCAAATCTGTTTGACCAAATTTATTTCCTTGGCCTTCATTATTTCTGACCTGTTCTCTAACCAGTAAACCATCCTGCTTTTTTGTTTGATAGTTATCATTAATCCCATCAGCATTTGCATCAACAAATTTTGCGTTTTCCTGTTTGTTGAGCTGATTTTTTTCTTGTGATTGAAACCTAAAATTTACTTTCTTTTCCTCATTTTGATTCTTGACAACATTCTCATTTTTGTTTTTAAATCTGTTTTGTGTGTTGTCTTGAGCTAGGACATTTGGGAAAGTAAAAATCGTAAAAATGAGTAAAGCAACTGCAAGACTAATTGAACGTTTCATTTTGTACCTCCTTTAATTTTTATGTTTGTTGAATAGATCTACGAATGTTAAAGAAAAGAGTGTGCCAGTTATAATCCATTTTATTTGAATAGATTATAATTCTGATATTGCCAATAGATAAACTATAAAGTCGAGTTATCCGTCATTGCAGGCGAACGCTAAGTTAAAATTTATTCCCGATTCTCATTTTTATAAAATTCTTTTTAATTTCTTTTTTGTGGATGACAAATAAATTTTCTATGAATTTTTCTTTTATATGAGTTTATATTAGAATATATCACACAATTTTGCTAAATTTTATTAACAGATTGTTTTTTTTAAGCTGGTGAAAGAAAATGAGAATTCCAAGACTTATTTTATCTATTTATATACTTTTAATTTTAATAAGTTGTAATAACGATTCTGATAAAAATTCCATCGATGCATCAGGAACTATTGAGTCAAAAACAATTGTTATAAGCTCACAAATTGCTGGTCCTATTAAATCAATTTTAAAAGACGAAGGAGATAAGTTAAATCGAGGAGATACAATTTTATTAATTGATACAGAATTATACGATATTCAATTAAGACAAGCAAAAGCCGGATTAGACTTTGCAAAATCTCAACTTCAATTAATTCGAAAAGGTGCAAGATATGAAGATGTACAGCAAATAAAAGAATTGCTTAATCAAGCAGAAGCAAATTTTTTACTGGCAAAAGAAGACAGCATTCGCATTACTTCACTTTACGAATCAAACTCCGTAACAAAGAAACAACTTGATGACGCAATAACGAAATACCGCATAAGTTACTCACAATATCAAGCTGCAAGAGAAAACTATAATAAAATAAGAAACTACTCACGACCGGAAGAAATAGCTCAAGCAGAAGCAAATTATCAAAAAGCACTCGCGAGTCTTGATTTGATTAAGAAAAATATAAATGATTGCTATGTTACATCTCCGATTGACGGATTTATAACAAAATCATTTATTGAAGTTGGCGAAACAGTTTCAATGTTATCTTCTCTTGTAAAAGTTGCAAACTTATATGAAGTCGAACTTGTGATTTATATTTCAGAACAAGAAATTGGGAAGGTAAAATTAGGACAAGAAGTTGAAATAAAAATTGATTCTTACAAAGATAAAACTTACGAAGGTAAAATCATCTTCATTTCTCCTGAAGCTGAATTCACTCCGAAAAATATTCAGACAAAAGATGAAAGGACAAAATTGGTTTTTGCTGTAAAGATAAAAATTCCGAATGAAAATCTTGAATTGAAATCTGGACTACCAGCAGATGCAAAAATAATTTTATAATTTAATAATGGTTAATTGTTCTTTCTTAATTTATTTTTATTTCGAAAATTATATTTTTCCTAAAGACATTAAAACATAAAATAAAAAAATAAAAAATAACATTAACCATTTATCACTTCAGCTAAATAATAAATTTCAAGTATCTCTTGATGAATGATATAATTCAAATAAATAATCTAAAGAAAAGTTTTGGCGATATTAGAGCTGTTGATGATGTTAGTTACAAAATAAATCAAGGGGAAATGTTCGGATTGGTAGGACCTGATGGTGCAGGTAAATCAACGACAATAAAAGTACTTTGCGGATTATTAAAACCCACTTCTGGCGATGTAACCATTCTCGGTAAAGACATTTCTACTAACACAAAAGAAATAAAAAACTTAATTGGTTATCTGTCACAAAAATTCAGTCTTTATCATGATTTGTCCGTTGATGAGAATATTGAATTCTTCGCTAAAATACATAACATTAATAATTTTGATGAAAGGCGTAACAAACTATTGGATTTCACACGATTAAATACATTTAGAAATAGATTAGCCGATAATCTATCAGGTGGCATGAAACAAAAACTCGCTCTTGCATGTTCACTCATTCATCAACCAAAAATTCTATTCCTCGATGAGCCTACAACAGGAGTTGATCCAGTATCTCGCAGAGATTTCTGGAAAATTCTATCTGATTTACAAAAACAGAATATTACAATTTTTATGACTACCCCATACCTTGATGAAGCTGAAAGATGTAATAGGGTCGCTTTGATGAATCAGGGAAAGATTATTTGTGTTGATACTCCCGATAACATAAAAAGTTCGACAGGTAAATTAAAATTGGAGATTATTTGTTCTCCAATCAAGTTAGCATATCAACTTATTAAAGACAAATTAAATTACGAAATTCAAATTTTTGGTGATAGAATAAATATTTTCATTGAAAGAGAAGAAAATGATTTTTCAGAAATTAAAAGTCTTCTTGAAAAAAATTCAGTAAAAATTATTAATTCAAGAATTTCTAAACCTTCTCTTGAAAATGTTTTTATGCATCTAATAAAAGAAGCAGGTTGAAATTAATATGAAAATTATCTTATTTGTAAAATGAACAATTATTCAATTGAAGTGAAAAATCTCACAAAAAAATTCGGTCAATTCACTGCAGTTGACAATATTTCATTCAAGGTGAAGTCAGGTGAGATATTTGGATTTCTCGGAGCAAACGGAGCGGGAAAATCAACAACCATAAGAATGTTATGTGGAATACTAACCCCCACCTCTGGAGATGCTTTAATTGGTAATAATAGCATAATATCAGAACCTGATAATATTAAATTAAATATTGGCTATATGTCACAGAAATTCTCTTTATACGATGATCTAACAGTTGACGAAAACATACAATTTTTTGGGGGAATTTACGGTCTATCAAATAATACCTTTAAAGAAAGACGAAAATTGATATTAGAGATGGCAAATTTGAAAGGAAAGGAAAATCTCGTAACGAAATCTCTCCCTGGTGGGATTAAACAAAGACTTGCACTTGGCACTGCTGTAATTCATCTCCCTAGGATTGTATTTCTCGATGAACCGACAAGTGGTGTTGATCCAATTTCTCGAAGGAATTTTTGGGAATTGATTAACAATTTATCAAGTGACGGGATTACCGTTCTTGTAACAACACACTATCTTGAAGAGGCAGAATATTGTAATAACATAATTCTTATTGATGCAGGAAAGATTATTGCAGAAGGTAGTGCCGAGGAATTAAAATCATACATCAAAACTGATATTCTCGAAATCGAATGTGACAATTTAATTGAAAGTTTAGAAATACTTAAAAAACAAAACTTCGTTGAGGAAACCTCAATTTTTGGAAACTTCATACATATAATTGTTAATAACAAATATCAAGATGAAAAGCAAATAAAAAAAATATTACGGGATGATAATTCTATCGAAATAAAAAGGATTGAGAAAATTATCCCTTCTCTAGAAGATGTATTTATTCATTTGGTTGCAAAAGAAAA
>JAFGPR010000037.1 GCA_016936095.1 Ignavibacteriales bacterium
AATAATTTCCACAATCTTCTGCTTTAACCATTTCTTCTCTATTAACTAAAGTTTCAAAGATTTTTTCACCGTGTCTTATGCCAATAACTTTAATTTCGTTATTTGCTTTATAAAGTTCTAATAATGCTTTAGCAACAATCTCAATAGTCGTCGCAGGAGATTTTTGTACAAATATATCACCTGTTTTTCCATTTTCAAATGCAAAAAGAACCAAATCAACAGCATCTTCAAGTGTCATCATATAACGGGTCATTTGCGGCTCTGTTATGGTGATAGGCTTACCGGATTTTATTTGCTCAACGAAAAGTGGAATAACAGAACCACGGGATGCCATAACATTACCGTATCTTGTACCACAAAATACAGTACCATTATTGCTATTTCGGGATTTTGCAACCATGACTTTCTCCGAAAGAGCCTTTGACATACCCATCGCATTAATAGGATATACTGCCTTATCTGTACTTAAAACAATAACTTTTTTTACTCCATTATTTATTGCAGCATCTAATACATTATCACATCCTTGAACATTTGTCTTAACTGCCTCCATTGGGAAGAACTCGCAGGAGGGAACTTGCTTAAGTGCAGCAGCGTGAAAGATGTAATCAACACCTTTTGTTACTGCATAAAGACCACTCTTATCCCTTACATCGCCGATGAAATATTTTACTTTATCATTCTTGTAAAATTGTCGCATATCGTCTTGTTTTTTTTCATCACGGCTGAAAATCCTAATCTCACGAATATCTGTATTAATAAATTTTCTTAGAACAGCATTACCAAACGAACCAGTCCCACCAGTGATAAGTAAAATTTTAGATCTAAAATCAAACATTTTAATTCCATTATTTTTTTAAATACTACGTGCGATATTCTCTATTAAATACAAAAATATTTTTATTTAACACGAATTTCTATTTCAGAAAAATACTACTAAATAATAATAAATATTATTAGTCTTCTGTCTTTGATTACCTTATACTTCAGATTTTTTTATTGCAGAATAAAATACTGTTGATTCTAAAATATGATGCGAACCTAATATTTTTAGAATAAAACGAAAAAATGGTTTTACTAATTGTAAAATAAAACTAAACTCCTTTATTGAAGGAGAATATATTTTTTTCACAACATAGTTACAAAATTTTAATTGTTCATTAACTTGACCAACCGTATATTCCGTAATATGAAATTTTGAAATAAGTTTAATTTCTTTACCTAATAAAACTCTTAAAAGATTAGATAATCTATATCTGCTTGGTGTTGAAATTATTAGCAAGCCATCCAATTTTAATATTCTATCAATTCCTTGAAGTAATCGTATTGGGTCTGGTACATGTTCCCAAAGATTATTACAAATCACAATATCAAAATACTTATCAACATAGGGAAGTGAATAAGCATCAGCACAAATAAAATCAATACCCTTAAAATTTCTGTGTGCATATTCAATTGCAGATACTGAATAATCTAATCCATTAACTTCATATTTAGGAAAGCTTTCTTTTATTTTATTTGTAATATGTCCTTGACCACAACCTAAATCTAATAGTTTTATATCCTCAGTCCCACCGAAGTCTTGAATTAATTCAAGGGTACATCTCAATCTTCTTTGATGAAATTCACTATTAAAATTCTGTGTAACCGTATAAGGATCTGAATATTTATATTCATCTGATTTTTTAATTTCATTACCAGTCAAAAATATATAAAATCCACTTGAATGTTTATAACAAACATTATCGTCTTTTTTTTTATTCATCTGACTATCAAAATCAAAGTATGATTCATCCAAATGAATTATATTTTTCAAGTTATAATATTTATTCATTTTTAATTTTTTAATTTATAATCTTTAGATATAATTTAATTATTCAAATCTTTTTCTAATGTCGAAATTATTATTTCTCTATGCGCTTCACATCTTATTAAATTTAATAATAAACGCTTATTTATAAACTTAAATAATATTATACGAAATATTTTAAGTCTATATAAAATTTTAAAAATACTATTTAAATATATTATTTTTTTATAATTTTGATAGTAATTATTTTTCAAAAATACACTCCATTCCTCATCAAGCAACTTGTCATTGCTAATGATTTTTGAATATTTAATTACTTTCTCATTAAATAATTTGGTCTGCATATCATTCATCTTTGCTAAACTAATTGAATCTTTGCATTGATAATAAGGTATAAGTGAAAAATTTTCAAGTTTATTTTTTGAAAAATAAGATTCTACAATAAAACCTTCAAACCAAGTTGAAGAATTATATTTAGGAAAATCAAATAAGAAATTACCCAAGCCATAAAAAATTGGAACATTATTATAAATTTCATAACCACTAATAGCATGACTATGATGACTAATAATTATTGTGCCACCAAAATCTGCAAAAAGTCTGTACATTGATACTCTTTCAGGGCTAGGTAAGTTATAATGTCCAATTCCCCCATGTATAATAATAATAACATGGTCAGCATTATTTTTTGCTTCTTTAATTTGATAATAATTTGTAATCGGGTTTAACGGATTTACTCCGGGTTGTTCTTTTTTTGCTATACCAAATTCATTCTCACAAAAGTTCAGAATGGCAAATTTAATCCCATTTTTTTCAATATAAAATATTTTTGATGCTTCATTCAGATTATTCGCTGCACCTACATATTCAATACCATTTTCTTTACAAAGATTAATTGTATCATTCAGTCCTTGTTCTGAATAATCCATTAGATGATTATTTGCCAGAGTAACAATATCAAAATCGCCATATTTAATTCCTTCAATACATTTAGGATTTGCCTTTAAATTAGGCCCTGCTTTTAGCAATTTCTTTTGACCTAAGGTTAATGGACATTCTAAATTGCTAATAGAAAAATCTTTATCTTTTAATATGGGTAAAAAATCACCATATACTTTTTCATACTCTTTGTTTAGGAATAATTTCTCCACACCGTTAATTGGACAAAAATCACCTGTAAATAAAAATTTTACTTTCTCCACTTTTACACCAACTAAATATTTTTAATAAATTCTAATAATCTTTTTGACTGGACTTTATAATCAAATGTATTTAATGCAACTTGCTTACCTGCATTACCAACTTTAAGTGCTAATTCATAATTAGATAAAACAAAATCTACCCTTTCCGCAAATTTATCAGCGCTATCCGGCTCAGAGAAAAATACATTTTTATTATCAGTCAAATAATCCGGTATCTCTCCTACACTCGTAACTACAACCGGTTTGCCCGTTGAAAGATATTCTCCCAGTTTAGTCGGAAATCCACCTTGTGCTTGTAGACTCGATGGTCTTGCTAATAATAGTATTTTTGCATTGCATAAATAATTAGGCATTTCTTCTCGGACAACATTACCAGTAAAAATTATTCTTTTATCCAATTGAATTGTTTTCACATATTCCTTTAACTTGTTAAAATAATCATTATCCGAACTGCTGCCTATTAAGACAAGATTAATATCATCATACTTTTCCGAAATTATTTTGAAAGAATTGAGCAATATATCTATACCATCTTTGTTACCTCCCATATCGCCACAATATGCCATATATTCAAAATCAAATTTTGATTCTGATGAATGATGAATAAATCTATCACTTTCAACTGTCATCGGGATAATTATAACCTTTGCTTTTTTCCTAACTTTTGGGAAAAAATATTCGTAGAGAGGTTTAGTCATTACAAATATTCCATCAAATAACTTATAAATTACTTTAATATAGATTTTTGCATATAACTTACCTAAAAATGATTTTTTTCTTAGAACAAATGGATATTCACTTTTTTCTTGGATATATTTAATTCGCAATATTTTTGCAAGTAAAAAAAAGGTGGTTAAATATACAGCTGAATTACTATACATTATAATGACATCTATTTGCTTCCTAATTTTTACTAAGTAAATAATTCCATTCAAAATGCCTAAAAAATATTTCCATACTTTTATTAATAAATTATCTGGTTTTAAAGTAGTCTTACAACAATAATAAAAATGAATGTTCCTATAATAGCCCGAAATATTTTTATTTAAAATTATCTTTTCAGTATTTTCCGTTGGTTGAAGACATAAGACATTAACTTTATTATTCAACTCAACAAAACCCCTACTATAACTAATAATTCTATTAGTCGAAGCTTTACCATAAGGAAAAGATGTCTCAGTTGCTATTACAATATTCATAAATTATTTATTTTATTTTCCTTAGACAAACCCAATATGAATTTCCAAATTTTTTATTACTTAATTTAAATATAAGAAGAATATTAAAAGGTATAACGAAAAGACAATAAAAATATTTTATCACTTTTCCAATAAAAGGAATCTTTATATTTGATATAATTGAAAAACGATATTTACTAATAACGAATCTTTTAATTTTACTAATATATGATTCATCACTAATAAAATCTTTTTGAAATTTCCAACCATTTCTTTCGAAAAATAATTTAAAAGTTTTTCTATTCCAACGACTGACGTGAATAGGCGGAACATCTTCATGTATTTTTACTGAATCGTACAATTCTCTTGCGTAATAATTCGGTACTGTAATAAACATAATAGAGTTATTCTTTGAAATCCAATTAATTACTTTTATTAGTAATTCTAAATCACTAATATGTTCTAATAATTGAAACATGCAAATAATACTAAATTTATCTTTATACTCATCTTTTAATAATGCCTTAAAATCAGTGGGTAGACAAGTTATTGCAAATTCAGAAATTTTCTTGCATCCGTATTCAGAATACTCAATTGCATTTATATTTTTTTTATCAATAAATTTACTTATTTTTTTTACAAACGCACCATCACCTGCTCCTATATCAATCAGAGATTCATTGATAAGTTTTCCATTAAAAGAAGAATTTATTATTTCCTTAAGAGTTATATCAAAATCCCATTTCCATACTGGGTAATTTTCATTTGAAGAATAAAAACACGAATAGAATTCTTCGCTGCCAGCAATGAACGGTATTGCAAATATATAAGAACAATTTTGACATTTAACAAAATTACACAAATCACCTTCCCACAATTCTTTCACAATTTGTATAAGTTCATTGACTTTAGATTCAGACTTATTGAGTAATAATTTCTTAATATATCGAGAATTAATTTCATATAATATTTTAAAATTTTTCGATTTACATATTGGACATAACATTTACTTATCCTTTTTAATAGACATAAAACTATGAATTATATTTTTAGATTTTTAAATTTATGATATGAATGTGACATCATTAAGACATAAATAATTGCTGATATAATTTTTGTAAAAGCAGCACCTATAATACCAAATAAGTAAATAGATAATAAATTTACAAATATATTAGAAAAACATACTGCGAAGTTACTATTTCGTATTTCCCTACCAAGTCCATGGGCTCCAATAAATCTGTTCAAATAATCTCCGAAACCATGAAGAACTGAACCTATTGCAACCATATACATTATGTCCACAACTGCAGAATATTCTGCAGAATAAATTGCAATGACAATTGCTTTAGTAAATAATAAATATATCACTAAAATAATAATAGAACTAAATATAGTGACAAGAGTCAATTTTTTTGGTATTTTATTCATTGATGTAAAATCTTTAAAATATGTTGTAGAAATTAGATTTGGTAATAAAGTTAACGGTGAAGTAAGACTTATAGCTAAAGCATAGTATCCGACATTTACATTATCTATAAAATAACTTATTAAAAAAATACTCAAATAACTACTTGCAACTCCTGTCAAAAATCCTATGTAAACTTGTTTTCCATATTCTTTGTTTTCTTTTTTTAATTTATTAAAATATTTTTTTATATCACCAAATTTTGGTTTTAAATAATAAACAAAAATTACAATTATCAAAGTGAGACTACCCATTTGTAAAGTAAGCACGGTAAGTAAAGTATAAGAAAAATAATAATAAATGATTATTGCACTAACAAAATAAAGTAAATAAGGTAAAAGACGAAATAATGATAAGCTAAAAATTTTATTTGTTCCTTGTAAAATATTGTCAATGCAAAACTGAAAAGGAAAAACGAATAACAACGGAGCAAATATCCTAAGGATGTAACCTAATTTATTATTAAATATATTTTCCTGAAATGAAGATAATCCAATAATTATTAAAATTAAAATAATTGATATAACACTAGCAATTAACAATAGATTGCCAAATATATAATGAGTCTCATCCTTATTCTCTTTTAATGCGACTAATCTACCACCAGAGACAAAAAACCCTAATGTGCTAACCGTAGAAAAGATATAAAAAAAATTCTGAATGAATTTTAAGTCACCAAAGTTTTGCTTACCTAATGCTTGAGTATTTATAACGCTAATTCCAAAATGTAAACCAACTACAATTATCATTGACAAATACAATATAAATATTTGTTTTGCTTTTTTACTTTTTGTTAAATTATTTGTTATAATTTTTAACTTCTGATATATCATATAGTTTTTGCATTAAATAATTTTTTAATCCTAACGCCATGGATATTCCCATTAAAATTCCAACTTCGCTACCAATAATAAAACCATTAGTCATACCCGCTAACATAAACATTATTACATGTAACGAAACAAAGAAATATAATTGCTCATTATTCAAATCAAATAATTTTAAGAAATATTTTACTGTCATAATTAAAAAAATAATAAACAAAAGCATTACTGGAACACCTTGAAAATAACCCAACAATAAATAACTATTGTGAATACCTCCCCCTCGCCCCGAAGCAGTTTCTTTACCAAACCCATAAGCATAAACCATATTAAAATACTCAGGTGAAAATCGCGTCCCCTGCCCGATTATAGGTTTATTGATAATTCCATCAATTGCAATAGCGATGAATAACATTCGATATGTTCCAGTATCCTCTGAAATTCTTTCCTGATAAATATCTGAGGACAATAAACTATCTTTAACACTTAAATATCCTATAACACCAATTATTAGAAAAAAAACAAATACTTTTTTAAAACTTTTATTTTTAATTTTTACAAGATATATTAAAAATAAAACAATAAACGCAATTATACTCATCCTATGAAAACTAACGATTAATCCGAGTATCATTAAAATTAAAATTGAATCTCTTAGTAGACTTTTTTTACAAAATAATAAAATATAAAAAATGGCAGGTATCAAAAAATATGCTTGAATATGATCAGATAAAAATACTCCATTACCTCTAAATATACCACCAAAAGCAGGTCTTTCAACGCCAAAACGGAAAAAATAAGTATCGACAAAAAATTGATATACACTAATTAAACTTGATAAAGCGACAGTTATTAATAATCCAGCAATAATAGAATTCCGATAATTATCATCAGAATGTTTTAATACAACATGAAAAATTATATAAAATGTAAATGCTTGCGTTGTATCTGAAAGAAAATTATTAAAATTTTGATAATGAAAATAATGAATTAGTTGAACAACCAAATAAAGAAAAAAAAACCAATTCATATATTTAATAAAATGTATTTTTTCGTTTGATAATATATTCGTTTTTGGTTTAAATATCTTTTCAAATAATAAAACCAATAAAAATATTATAAGAACAACTCTATCTAAACGAAATTCGCCAAAAAACTGGGAATAGAGAATTGAATTAGTAAAAATAAAAAAAATAATAATGTAGCAGGTAAAGAAATGCTTTGGTTTATAATAAGTAACGATTATTAAAGAAATTACAAAACTAAATAAAACATATAAATAATATAAAATTTCATTCATAGATTATTTTCAAGAATATTAAATGGACCTTAGAATTATGAAAAATGGTTAATTTTTTATTGTAAAAATTATTCAATAAAACTATTAATAGTTTTTTTTAGTCCTTCATAAAAAATCATTAATGGTTCGTAATTCATTGATTTTTTAATTGCACCAATATCAGCAAAAGAATGCTCTATGTCTCCGACTCTATGTCGTTCATAAATAGGTTGGATGTTATTGTTCAATATTTCATTTATTTTATCTACCAATTCATTCAGCGTAACTCTTTGATGACAGGCACAGTTAAATACTTGTCCATTTGATTTTTCATAAGTACCTGCAAGTAGATTTCCATAAACAACATTTGATATATAAGTAAAATCTCTACTTTGCGTTCCGTCGCCATATATTGTTGGCCGCTTATTTTGTAACATTAGTTTAATGAATTTAGGTATTACAGCAGCGTATTCAGAATTTGGATCCTGTCTTGGCCCAAATACATTAAAATATCTAAGAGATATTATTTCAAGATTATATAAATTTGCAAAAACTTTACAATAATATTCACCTGTTAACTTTGAAACTGCATAAGGAGATAAAGGTGAGGGAGTCATATCTTCTCTTTTAGGTAATGTAGGGGTATCACCATATACCGAAGATGATGATGAAAAGACCATCCTTTTTACACCATCCTCTCGCATGGCATTAAGAATATTTAACGTTCCATTAACATTTACATCATTTGTTAGCAAAGGATTTTCTATTGAACGAGGAACCGATGGAAGAGCCGCCAGATGAAATACTACCTCTATATTTTTAAGTGCGTTTTTGACTGTTGAATAATCCCGTATATCGCCCTCTATAAATTCTATTTCATTTTTAAATGAATTTATATTTTCTATTTTACCGGTACTTAGATTATCTAATACTCGGACTTTATGTCCAAGCTCGACTAATTTTTCCGCAATATGTGAACCAATAAATCCAACTCCACCAGTAACAAGACAATTTTTATTTTTCATAATTTTTTTCGTTTCCGCCACAAAGGCATTAAATTAATTTTTTCTGCGAAAATCCGCTAAATCAGCTTAATCCGCGTTCTATTACTTCACCGCTGAGACGCCGAGACGCAAAGGGATATTCTTTATGTGCTTCGTATTATTACTTACTGCTCCTTGTGGTTAACAAATTCCTTTATTTTTTCTACTACAAATTTTATCTGTTCTTCAGTCAATTCCGGGAATACGGGTAATGCTAAAGAATGTTCGGCGACAAAATTAGAAACAGGGAAATCTGAATCATTATATTTCAATTCAGCAAAACATTCCTGACGATGAAACGGTACGGGATAATAAATTTCTGTTCCAATTTCTTCATTTGTTAAGAACTCACGTAATTCATCTCGTTTTTCAACTTGGATAATATATTGATTGTAGATATGATAATTTCTTAGTTTACCATCTTTGTATATTGCTTTCGGTAATAGGACTTTATTCTTAGCATCAAGATTAATTTTCCTTGCCTCTTCTGCTAAATTATTTTCAATAAATAATTTTGTATATAAATCAGCATTCTCTCTTCTTCGCTGCGACCAGCTATCAAGATATTTTAATTTAACCCGAATAACCGCTGCCTGAAGTGCGTCAAGCCGGAAATTTCCGCCAATAATTTTATGATAATATTTAGGTTCAGCTCCATGCATCCTTAAAATTTTTAACCTATCTGCTAATTCTTTATTATTAGTGGCCACTAATCCACCATCACCAAAACATCCTAAATTCTTGCTTGGGAAAAATGAGAAACATCCTATATCACCAATAGTTCCAACAGTTCGACCATCCTTATATTGAACCCCAATTGCTTGAGCTCCATCTTCAACAACAAACAAACTATATTTTTTTGCAATTTCTATAATTGGCTGCATATCTGCACTTTGGCCGTAAAGGTGAACGGGAATTATCGCTTTTGTTTTATTAGTTATTCTTTTTTCAATTTCATTTGGTGATATGTTAAAAGTAATTGGATCTATGTCGGCAAAAACAGGTGTAGCATTCAATCTCGACACAACACCAGCAGTTGAAAAAAATGAATATGTCGGGACTATTACTTCGTCACCCGGTTGTATATCAATTGCCATCAATGCTATTAGAAGTGCATCTGTTCCGGAAGAAACTCCAATTGCATAATTACAATTTAGATATTTCAATAATTCTTCTTCTAATGCTTTGACTTCAGGTCCAAGAATAAAATACTGTGATTCTATTACTTTGAATATTGCAGCATCTATTTCAGATTTAATTGATTGATATTGCATTTTAAGATCTAATAGAGGAACTTTCATATAATTTCCCTTTAATTTTTAAAGCTTGATAATAATTTAATTTTTGTTTTTCAAACTTTTTACAATTAATTGTCTTATTTCTTTAATTTTACCGTTATAAATAAAGTATAAACAACTAATCACAAATGATAACATCATCAACAATACAAACGTAACTATTCTTTGTGGGCCAGTTTTTAATATTGGATTACCAGCATATTCCTTAACATTTAATACTGGGGTATCTTTAACCTGGTCAATTCTTGCAAGTTCTAATTGCTTAGTCAATTCAATATATACGGTTTGAAGAATTTCAAGATTTCTTAAAAGCCGACTTTGTTCAAGCATTAATTGTGGTGATTGAATCGTTACTCGATTTAATTCTCTGAATTTTTTTAGTTTTTCCTCAGAATCACGTAACGAATCGGCAACTTCAATAACACGATTTTCGATAAATTTTACTTGCTCAGTCGCAAAAGATTTTCTTTGAGTTCTAATGTAATCATCTAATGAAATAACAAATTGATTTACCACCTCGGAAGATAATTTTGATTCAGGCATTCTTACAGTGATTGTTAGTACGTTCGTTAGTCTGTCAAGATTCGTTGTTATAAGATTCTTAATTTTTTGATAAGCCTTAATAAAAAGATATCTATTCGCTTCTTCTTTAGGTAAATCATCATCCACTTCAATTTCAAAATATTCAATCAAATTAATAGAATCCTTAAATTCTGTTGTTTTATATTTACGAAATACTACATTACTTACAACCGTTTCACTGTAAATTAAATTTTCATATATTGCAGTGGGTGATACATCCCCAATATTTATTCCTGCCATACTAGCCAAAGATGAAAGTTGCGAAAAAGTACTTGATTTATTTCCATATTCCGGTAAAATTGATACTGAACTATCATAGTAAGGTTTAGTTAGAAAAAATAAATAAACTAATACAATTATTGCAATAATAAAATTAGCTAGAATAATTTTCCATTTTGCTTGATATATTGTTTTAATTAGAGGTGCTATTTTGATAATAAATTCTTTTAATCCATCTCTCTTTTTATCGTTTGATTTTAATAGATCTTCCATAAAAATAGTCCTTCTAAATTATAATTGCTTTGCTAATACTAAAACGGTTAATGCTGTAACTACATAAGTAAGTATATCCCTTAAAGTGCCAGTCCAATCTGTTGATTCTGTTTCCGGTTCAGGAGGAGGAACTTTTTTAACCCAAATCATCGCTCCATCATAGACGGAAGGATTGTTAGTAAAAATCCCAAAATTTACTCTTCTTGATTCACCATTCGATTGACGACACACCGCATAATCAGCATCATTTGTTAATCCACCAGCTTTATCAATATAATCCTTTACGGATTCACCATCAACAAATTTGAATAAACCGGGATTATTTACTTCACCCGAAACAAAGACAGTATTAGGTTTTTGAGGAATATAAATACTATCTCCATCAAATAAATTTATATTCTCGTCATCATCCTCATCATAATATAATTTGTCGAGATCAATGATTACTCTTTTATTATCTCTAACAAAATATGAACCAAATAAAAATGCTTCTGAAGTCGGTCCACCTGCAGTCTTTATTAAATCAGCAATCGATTCATTTTTATTCTTTAATACATAAGTGCCAGGATATTCAATCTCCCCTAATATCATTACCGATCTTTGTTCTTCATAATTAGGATTCTTTTTAACAACAACAACATCTTTATGTTCAAGAAAATATAGAGAATCATAATTAGTATTATGGTTATTTATTTTTTGTGATATATCGGGTATGGATATATTAAATTCTTCACTTAATTTATCTCCCTCATAACCTTTAACATCTATATGATGAATTCGTACTTCAGTTCGTAATGCTCTTTCATTAAAGCCTCCTGCTCTGATAATCAAGTCAATAGGTGTCATATTAGTATCTAAAGGATATATTCCTGGTTTATGAACCTCACCTTCAATTCTAACCCACTTATCTAAAATTTCTACAGCATCTAATTTATAGATATGAATTTTATCACCTGGTTCAAGGTCTAAATTATTCTTCTCATTTAAAATATCCTCTAGATTAAATGGAATTACTCTTGAGGTAATTGCATCTTTATTAAGTCTTACTATATCACCTCTTACAGTGAATGCTTTACCTTTAAATACAGGATCTTGAAGTCCTCCTGCTTTAAAGATCATATCAAAGAGAGTAAGACTATCGGCATAAGGTATCGCAAACGGAGTTTTTACATAACCCTCAATTGATACATAAAGAATATCTTTCAAATCATAAATGGAATAGATCCTTACAGAGTCTCTGGACTGCAGTTTAATATCGTGATAACGATCACCACGTAAAGTCAATTCCAGATCAACTGAATAAAATTCTCTTGTATAATCCTCATTTGTCCTGATAATATCTGCTTTCTTCAGATATACTTCAGGTAAGAGACCATCAGCCATTTCAATTAAATTACTAAGATAAGGTGCTTTCTCAACATCATAAGTACCCGGTCGATAAACTGCTCCTTCAAGAGAGATATAATTCTCAATTTCATTCCGTATAGGAAAAATTCTGATGATGTCACCATCTTTCAACGGAATATCAAATGAAGGGTCAGATAGAAGTCGAGATAAATCAACATCAAATATTTTTCTATCGAAAGAATAATTATCCCTTTCTTCAAATGGGACAATGCGATTTATCTGTGCACGTCCTGTAAATGCGGTGGGTTTTAATCCACCTGAAAACTTGAGTAATTCTCGAAGCCCTTCATCTTCCTTAAGTTCATAAATCGCTGGTCGAATAATTTCACCATCAATTGTAATAGTTGATAATCTTGGTGGGATGAAAATTTTATCATTATCACTTAACCGTACATCGCTTATTGATTCTTTACCTAAAAGATAATCGTATATGTCAACCTCTGCAATTTTTTTCTCGTTTCTATATACTTTAATACTTCTCAGTGAGCCACTTTTAAGCGGTCCACCTATACTAAATAGAGCATTAAATACTTCTGAATAACCATTAATATTATATCCACCCGGATTTTTTACCTCACCTAAGGCAAATATTCTAACTGGTTTTACTTTCGCTAATGTAGCATCTAAAAATACTCTTGGAGGACTAGATATTAAACCTTCGTAAAATCTTGCAAGACTTAAAGTCAATCTTTCTTGTAATTGTGAATAAGGGCCAGAAACGAAAATTTGACCTGCTTCTGGAATAAAAATTCTACCTAATTCATCAACTGTTAACTCATAAGAAAATTCTACATCACCCCACATATAAATCCTAATTACATCATTAGGACCAACTAAATAATTTGGATCTATGGGACCAATAGCTGATGGTTCAAATGATTGAGGAACACTCAAGAAAATATCATAACCGAAATATGGGAGATTGCTTTCCTTTTCAATTAAATCTTTTTTCAATTCCTCAATATTTTTATCTTGTTGAATCATTACTTGTCTATTTGTATCGGTATCAATTTCAACTTTAACAATAGGTTGATTATTTTCAGTTTTCGTAATTATTTCAGTTGACTTTGTCTTATTTTTCATTACATAATCCGAAATAAACTCGTCATAATCAATACCATATTGTTTAGCATATTTTCTTGCATCATCAACAGTCATATTCATCTTTGTTAATTCGGCTTCTATTTCTTCTTCAGTATAAATCTGTTTCGATTTCAATTCCTGACTAATTTTTTTCTCGATCTGGCCTATGCTTATATTCGTTAAAAAGATGAAAGAAACCAAAATAATTAAAATCTTTTTCATAGATTTTCCGTTTTTCAATTAAAAATTAATTCTTCAAGATTTAAAAATTTTCTTAGAAAAAATTCCATTTCTATTCATTGCATTTCTAGTATCAAGAATTAAAGAAGCATTATTAGCAATAAATTTATAATCATAATTTGAATGATCTGTGCTAATGACTACCAAATCATATTTTTTAAGAGTTGCCTTGTTTAATGGGACTGATTTCATATTATATTTATACATGCGCATTTTTGGTAATTTAGCAATATAGGGATCATTATAATCCACTTTTGCTCCAAGATCTCTAAATAATTCTATCAATTTTAATGTTGGGGATTCTCTTAAGTCGTCAACATCTTTTTTATATGCAGCACCGAGTATTAATACCTTAGAATTATTCAAGGTTTTTTTATACTTATTTAAAAATAATATTGCATTTTCAACTACATAATACGGCATAAAAGTATTTACTTCTCCAGCAAGTTCAATAAAGCGTGTACTGATATCGTACTCTCTTGCTTTCCAAGTTAAATAAAATGGGTCTATAGGGATACAATGTCCACCCAATCCCGGTCCAGGATAAAATGCTTTATATCCAAATGGTTTTGTAGAAGCAGCTTCGATTACTTCCCATACATCGATATTCATCTTATTAAAAACCATTTTCAATTCATTTACTAATGCAATATTGACCGAGCGAAAAATATTTTCAAGTAATTTCGTTGCTTCTGCTGCTCGGGTTGATGATACAGGAACAGTTCTTACAATCACCTTATCATATAATGCTTGAGCTATTTTCAAACAACTTTTGGTGTACCCACCAACAACTTTTGGAATTTTAGCTGTTGTAAATTCTGGATTATTAGGATCTTCTCGTTCAGGTGAAAATGCTAAATAAAAATCTTTCCCGACAACAAATTTTTCATTCCCTCTTGCGTTTTCAAAAATAGGTAACAACAATTCATCCGTTGTCCCCGGATAAGTAGTTGATTCTAATGTAATCAATTGTCCTTTTCTCATATACTTTGCTATTGTCATCGCAGTGTTTTCAACATAAGATAAATCTGGCTCACGATTTTTATTTAGAGGTGTTGGTACACAAATAATTATCACATCAACTTCTTTGATTCGTGAGAAATCTGATGTAGGTTCTAAATTTTTATTTGAGATTACTACTTTGATTGATTTGGAAGGAATATGCTTAATATAACTTTTCCCTTTTAGTAAGTCAATTACCTTTGAATTATCAACATCAAAGCCGATTACTTTAAATCCTTTATGTGCAAATTCAATGCCTAAAGGTAAACCTACGTAACCCAGACCAATTATTCCAATCTTTGCGGTTTGATCTTCAATTTTCTTTAATAAAACCAATTTTTCTCCAAATTTATTAAAATTCGAATTTTAAATGTAATATTTTCGATTTTTATAAACTAAAGATTTTTTAATAATTTAATCAATTATATTATTTTAACTATTGAATTAAACAATGAGTTATAAAAATAACAAATCCATTAAAAATATAATATGCAAATAATTATCTCTATTTTTAATAATTAAAAATATTAAGTACGTTTATTAACTAATATTTTTAATTAGTATGATTACAAAATTTAATTTATTTTTGTACATAGTAAAATAAAGTTATTAACTAATTGGAAAGAAAAAATGTCAGACAACATCTTTCAAATTAAGAAAGTTGAGACCAAGAAAGATTTAAATAAATTCATAAATTTTGCTTGGGAGATATACAAAAATAATCAATATTGGGTACCTCCAATGTTGATGGAAGTTAAGCGAAGACTAAATAAAGATAAAAATCCATTTTTTAAACACTCTGAAATGGAAATGTTCGTAGCGGTTAAAGAAAAAAAAGTTATTGGTCGTATTGCCGCAATTGTCAATCATCGTTATAACGAATTTCATAATGAAAAAACTGGCAATTTTGGGATGTTTGAATGCATTAATGATGTTGAAGTAGCAAATGCTCTTTTTTCTGAAGCTGAAAAATGGTTAAAAGAAAAAGGAATGGACAAAATATTAGGGCCTGTCAATCTCAGTATGAATGAAGAATGTGCTTTTCTTTTAGAAGGTTTTGATTCACCTCCTACAATTTTAATGCCTTATACTCACAAATATTATATTGAACTCACTGAAAAATGTGGATATAAAAAGTCAAAGGATCTTCATGCTTACTTAAAAGATAATGTTGGTGTGGAGAGTAGAATTTCAAAACTCGTTGAACGAGTTAGAACAAATGAAAATGTTACTATTAGAAAATTCAATAAAAAAAGATTTAATCAAGATGTTGCACTATTCAAAGAGATTTATAATGCAGCGTGGGAATTAAATTGGGGCTTTGTACCCATGACCGAAGATGAAATTGATTATATGGTCAAAGACTTAAAACCTATTTATATTCCAGATCTGTTTTTATTTGCAGAAGTAAACGGAGAACCTGTCGGATTATCAATGACTTTACCTGATATAAATTTTGTGATAAAAAAAATAAATGGTAAACTTTTCCCATTTGGATGGTTAAAATTTTTACTTTATCGAAGAAAGATGTCTGGAGTAAGAGCAATTGTCTTTGGATTAAAAAAGGATTATAGAAGAACTGGTATTAATACTGTTTTATATTATGAAACAGAGAAAGCTGGAGTAAGACTTGGTTTTAAGTGGTGCGAAATGTCATGGAATCTTGAAGACAATGACTTGATTAATCGTTTTGATGAAGCTGTTGGTGGAAGACTTTATAAAAAATATAGAATTGTCGAAAAACCATTGTAAACAAAATTTATGTAATTACAAATCTTGTTTCCATAATTTTCATCATATAAAGCATAGAATCTAATTTTTATTCTAACATAACTTGAGCAAATAAATTTAGTATTTAAATTAGATATTTGATTAAAGTTATGTTTTTTTATAAAAAACACTTATATAGATGAACGAAGAAAATAAAATCTTAAAAGATATAACCGATAGCGACTACAAATGGGGTTTTGTTACAGATATTGAATCTGAATCTTTTCCGAAGGGTTTAGATGAAAATACTGTCCGATTACTATCTTTAAAAAAAGATGAACCAAAATGGATGACTGAATGGAGATTGAAAGCATTCCGTGCTTGGTTGAAAATGAAAGAACCTCGTTGGGCTAATCTGAAAATTCCTGAAATAAATTATCAAGATATTATATATTACTCAGCACCTATTAAAAAGGAAAAATTAGAAAGTTTAAATGAGGTGGATCCAGAGTTACTTAAAACATTTGAAAAATTGGGTGTCCCCATTCAGGAGCAAAAACGGCTTACCGGTGTCGCGGTTGATGCCGTGTTCGATTCAGTTTCTGTTTCAACAACTTTTAGGGAATCACTTGCTGAGAAAGGAATAATTTTCTGTCCAATATCCGAGGCAATAAAAAAATATCCTGAGCTAATAAAGAAATATCTTGGCTCAGTTATCCCGTATAATGATAAATTTTATGCTACATTAAACTCAGCAGTATTTAGTGATGGTTCCTTTGTTTATATTCCGAAAAACGTCACATGCCCAATGGAATTATCTACTTACTTTAGAATAAATGCACAAGAAACTGGACAATTTGAAAGAACTTTGATAATTGCAGAAGAAGGAAGTTATGTGAGTTATTTAGAGGGTTGTACTGCACCAATAAGGGATGAAAATCAACTCCACGCTGCAGTGGTTGAACTCGTTGCTCTTGACAATGCTGAAATAAAATATTCAACGGTTCAAAATTGGTACCCCGGTGACAAAGAAGGTAAGGGTGGTATTTATAACTTTGTTACTAAACGTGGAATCTGCAAAGGAAAAAATTCAAAAATATCTTGGTCACAAGTCGAAACAGGTTCAACAATTACTTGGAAATATCCAAGTTGTATTTTAAGTGGTGATAATTCTGTCAGTGAATTTTATTCTGTTGCTGTTACAAATAATTACCAGCAAGCTGACACTGGAACGAAAATGATTCATATTGGCAAAAATACAAAAAGCACAATTATATCAAAAGGAATTTCTGGTGGATATAGTAATAATTCATATCGCGGATTAGTCAAGGTCCACAGGAATGCAAACAATTCAAGAAATTTTTCTCAATGTGATTCAATGTTAATTGGTGATAAATGTGGTGCTCATACTTTCCCATATATTGAAGTTGATAATAAAACAGCAATAGTTGAACACGAGGCAACGACTTCAAAGGTAAGCGACGACCAGATTTTTTATCTAAATCAAAGAGGTATATCCTCTGAAGATGCTGTAAATATGATTGTAAACGGGTTCTGTAAAGATGTCTTTAATAAATTACCAATGGAATTTGCAGCTGAGGCACAAAAGTTATTAGCCATAACTTTAGAAAATTCAGTCGGGTAATTATGTCAAAAATATATTTATCATTTTATGTATTATTTTTTTTCCACTACAATAATTTATTTTGTCAAGATGATTTAAAATTTATTCCACTCTTTAAATCTGACAGTAATTTAATATTAAAATATTTTGAATATGAGAAATTTCCCGAATTAAGACCAAATAAACCTGATATTTCTCAATGGATATATTCTTTAAATTCGATTGAGAGTGATACTTCTGAAAAATTAATTGTAATTGCTTACAAAAACAATTCAATTTATTATATTAGAACACTCGCACAAAAATCAGGTGGATATAGATTAGAAATATTAAATAATAATAAGACTAAATCTACTCCACTTTATTTTGAGGATAATTTTTATTGGTTCGATTTAGATAATCACCAAATATACTTTTCACCTCGAGGGATTACAATAGCACAACCAAATATATCTATATATTCTTACGAGAATAATTTATTAAATCAAACCTCAATTTATTTAGTCTGCTCAGAACCAGAGTACTGGTGTTTGTGGAAAACCGAGCATTACAAATATTTTGATAGAAGTAATAAAGTTCACTTTATTGAATATAAATATCATAAAAAAATTGCTACCTCAGAGACAGACAAAATTATTGAATATGATATTTTGGGAAACAAAAAATAAATACAACTTATTTTAGAATTATTTTGGATTATTCATTTATGTTAAAAATAAATAACTTATATGCAAAGGTTGAAGGTAATGAAATTCTGAAAGGAATTAATATAGAAATAAAGAAAGGTGAAGTACACGCTATTATGGGACCGAATGGTTCGGGTAAAAGTACTCTTGCAAATGTATTGGCGGGGCACAAGAACTATGAGGTTACAAAAGGTGAGATTATTTTTGAAGGTCAAAATTTTCTTGAACTATCAATTGAAGATAGAGCAAAAGAAGGAATTTTCCTTGCTTTTCAATATCCAATCGAAATACCAGGTATAAGCAACTATACATTTCTTAAAACCGCTTTGAGTGAAATACGAAAAAAAAATAGTCTTGAAGAATTAGATTCAAAAGAATTTATGGAAATGTTAAAAGAAAAAATGAAAATTCTTAATATGGATGAAGCATTTATCCAACGATCTGTTAATCAGGGCTTTTCTGGAGGTGAGAAGAAAAGGAATGAAATTCTACAACTGCTCATGCTAAATCCAAAACTTGCACTTCTTGATGAAACTGATTCAGGACTTGACATTGATGCTTTGAAAATTGTTTCTAATGGAGTAAATGTTTTCAGAAATGAAAATAATGCTGTCCTTGCAGTTACTCATTATCAGAGATTGCTAAATTACATTGTTCCCGATTTTGTTCATGTCCTTTCTAAAGGAAAAATTATTAGGTCCGGGGGAAAAGAGTTAGCACTTGAATTAGAAGAAAAAGGATATGATTGGATTAAAGAATAATTTTTTAATTGTCTAATAATTTGTTTTTTTATGGATAAAGATAAAATAAAAGATTTTTATTTACACCAGATTGAGATGTTTGGAAATTCTAATGTTAATTCCTTACTGAAAGATATTAGAGATTCTGCTTATGATGATTTTAAGTCTTCAACTTTTCCAACCAAAAAGAATGAAGATTGGAAATATACTGATGTTACTCCCTTATTACTAAAAAAATTCAGCAGAATAGATGGAGTAATTGATAATATTAATTTAGATAACTTTTATTTTAATAATTTCCCAAATAATCTTATTGTATTTGTTGATGGGATATTTTCTCAATCATTATCAAAATTCGAAAATGACAATTTTATAATTGAAAATTTAGCAAATTTATCTTTTCAAAATCAGGAATTATTAAAAAAGTACTTCAGTGATTTTTTAAGCAAGAAAAATATTTTCACACTAATGAATGCTGTTTTCGTTAATGATGGATTATTTATTTTTATTCCTGATAATACAAATATTGACATACCTTTACAAATTTTATATCTCAATGGTAAATCAAAAAATGCTCTAATTACTCCAAAAAATTATTTTTATATTGGAAAAAACAGTTCATTAAGAATTATCGTGAATAATAAGAGTTTTAATAATCACTTATATTTTGCAAATGATTATTTTGATGTTATGTTAGATAAAAATTCCAAGCTTGATTTTTATAATATTCAAAATGAAAATGCTTTTCATTATAGTTATACAAAATTTTTGATGAATTTCGATAGTAAGCTTACTCATTTTTCAATTTCATTAGACGGAAAATTTATTCGGAATGATATTGTCTCAGAATTGAATGGTGAAAATATTGAATGCAACTTAAACGGTCTTTATTTAGCTAAAAGTGATAACTTGGTAGATAATCATACTGAAATAATCCACAGCAAACCAAACAGTATGAGTAATGAAATTTATAAAGGAATAATGACAGATAAATCACATGGCGTTTTTAATGGTAAAATATTTGTCAGTCCAAATGCACAAAAGACAAATTCATTCCAATCAAATAAAAACATTTTATTAAGCAAGAATGCAAAGGTTGATACTAAACCGCAGTTGGAAATTTTCGCTGATGATGTTAAATGCTCACATGGGGCAACAGTTGGAACATTAGATGAGCAAGCAAAATTTTACATTAAGTCAAGAGGGATATCTGAAAAAGTTGCGGAAAAAATGTTACTCAAAGCTTTCGCTTGTGAAATCATAGAAAAAATTAATATCAAGGAAATACAAAAACATTTATCGAAAGAGATTTCCAATCTTGTTATTGACAAAAATAATTCCGAAATTTGATTATGAATTTAATAAATTCTAAAATTCCAAATAAAAGACCATTCAACCTTGATGAGATAAGGAGTGATTTTCCTATTTTACAACGACTTGTAAATGGAAAACCGCTTGTCTATCTTGACAACGCTGCAACTACACAAAAGCCCGATTTTGTAATAGAAGCAATTAAACATTATTACGATTTTGAAAATGCAAATATTCATCGTGGGTTACATTTTTTAAGCGAAGTAGCAACTGAAGCTTATGAAACAGCTCGGCTTAAGGTAAAAGAATTTTTAAATGCTCTTAGTGCATCAGAAATTATTTTCGTGCGGGGAACAACAGAAGCCATTAATCTTATCGCTTCTACAATGGAAAAAGCAAAGATGCTTAAACCAAATGATGAAGTCATTATCACAAACATGGAGCATCATGCTAATATTGTTCCTTGGCAATTAATCTGTGGTGAAAAAGGAATTAAATTAAGAGTAATTCCTATTAATGACGACGGTGAATTAATCCTTGACAATTTTGAAGATATGTTCAACGAAAAGACAAAACTTGTTTCTGTTGTTCATATTTCTAATTCACTCGGAACAATAAATCCGGTAGAAAAAATTATTTCCATTTCTCATAAATATAATGTTCCAGTTTTATTGGATGGTGCTCAGGCAGTTTCTCATCAAAATGTTGATGTGCAAAAATTGGACTGTGATTTCTACACATTCTCGGGACATAAACTCTACGGACCTACTGGCATAGGGGTATTGTATGGTAAGACAAAATTTTTAGATTCTCTTCCCCCTTATCAAGGTGGTGGTGATATGATACGAACAGTTACATTTGATAAAACTACCTTTAATGATTTACCACATAAATTCGAAGCTGGGACACCACATATTTCTGGTGCAATAGCATTAGCAATTGCAGTAAATTATTTAAATGCTTTCGATTTGAATGATATAATTCAACATGAAAATAAATTGCTAAAATATGCTACAAAAGAATTATTAAAAATTGATGGACTAAGAATTATAGGAACTGCAAAAGACAAAGCTCCTGTTATTTCTTTTACAATTGATGGTGTTCATCCTTATGATGTTGGAACACTGCTTAATAACGATGGGATAGCAATAAGAACCGGTCATCATTGTACTCAACCGATTATGGACAGATTCAAAATACCTGCAACAGCCAGAGTGTCTATGGCATTTTACAATACGATATACGAAATTGATATTTTAATTAATTCGTTGAGAAAAACAATCTCAATTTTGAAATAAAGTAATTTTAATAAAATATAAAGGGATAAATATGAAATCAAAATTTTTATTTGCAATTTTATTCTTAACTATTTTTGCATTTGCATGTAACAACAAAGAAGAAACTGAAGAAGAAAAATTAAAACGAGAAATAGCCGAATTGAAAGAACAGCTTGAGGAAAAAGACGAAGAGATAATTGATAAAAAAACACAAAAAGAAAATATTGAAAACCAAATTGAAGATATGACTAAACTCAAAGATGGAGAAGATGCGATGTTTAATCCTGAGTATATCATTTCTTCAAGCAAAGCAGGGAAAGTTAATATAGGTATTGAAATATCAAAATTATATGATCTATATCCAAGCAATCGAATAAAAAAATCTTCAATGATGATGGAAGGTGATAAATATGAAGTTTATGAAATATATGATAATTCTAATAATTTACTTTTTATAGTTGAACCATGGTGCGAAGATAAATGTACGGTTTTTAGAGCTATAATAAAAAGCCCTAAAATGAAAACCAATAAAGAAATTGGTATTGGAAGTACTGTCGAACAATTAAAAGAAAAATATAAAGTTGAAGAGATTGTACTGGTTGAAGCTTATGTTGTCGCAACAGTTGAAAACATAAATATTACTTTTGTACTTGATCCTTCTAAAATACCTGATAGCTGGTATAGAAATCCAAGAATGGATAAGATACCTCATGACACAAAAATTATTGAAATGTTTGTTTATTAATAAAACACAGATAACTCTGATTAAATAAATTAACACAAACAAAGAATGTTCGTTGAAAAAGATATAGAAAATTATTACGATCAGACTGCAGTTCATTATCGAATTTGGTGGGCACTTGAAAAAGGTAAATCGCTTCATTATGGATTATGGTTCAAGGATACTAAAAATTTTATTCTGGCATTAGAAAATACAAACAAATATCTTTCCGAATTAGCGCAAATCAAATCAACAGACAGAGTGCTAGATGCGGGTTGCGGTGTGGGTGGTTCGTCTATTTACATTGCACAAAATTACAATTCACAAGTAACAGGTATAACTCTTAGCCAAAAGCAAGTAGAAAAAGCAAAGCAAAATGCCGTTGAAGCAAAGGTATCTGAACTTGTTAATTTCGAAAAACAAAATTATTGCTCTACCAGATACCCTGCCAAATCATTCGATGTTATCTGGTCAATAGAAAGTGTTTCAAGTGCTACAAATAAATTAGATTTTATAAAAGAATCATTTAGACTATTAAAACAAGGGGGAAGATTAGTGTTATCTGATTATTTTAAACTCGAAAACATTACTTCAGGTAAAGATAAATCCGATATTCAAAAATGGTTGAACGGCTGGGCTATATCTGATATTGAAACTCCAGAAAATTTCACAAAAATGATGAAAGAAGTAGGGTTCGGAAATATCAAAATAATTGATATGAGTAAAGAGATAATGCCTTCGGTAAAAAGAATGTTTTATTCCTTTTTCCCAGGTGGATTTTATTCAATAATTTATAATGTTTTTAAACCCAAAGTTAGTCGCTTTGCCAAGTCTCATTTCTGGACTGCATATTATCAATATAAAACTTTGAAAAGAGGATTGTGGCGGTATAAAATTATTTATGGGGAAAAACTTTGAAAATAAAAAGATGTGATTGGCCTTCGGATAATAAATTGATGATAAAATATCACGATGAGGAATGGGGTGTCCCACTGCACGATGATAAAAAATTATTTGAATTTATGGTACTCGACACTTTTCAAGCGGGACTAAGTTGGGCAATCATTTTAAAAAAGCGAAAGGGTTTTAAAAAAGCATTTGCTAATTTTAATGTAAATAAAATTGCGAAATTTGATGATAAAAAAATTAGTGAATTATTAAATGATAAAAATATTATCAGAAATAAATTAAAAATACTTGCAACAATTTCCAACGCAATCGCTTTCAAAAAAATTCAAAAGGAATTTGGAGGTTTTAATAATTACATCTGGAAATTCGTTAATCACAAACCAATCATCAACAAATGGAAAACATCAAGCGATTTACCGACTAAATCTAAAGAATCTGATGATATGAGTGCTGACTTAAGAAACAGAGGATTTAAATTTGTCGGCTCGACAATTTGTTATGCATTTATGCAAGCGGCTGGAATGGTGAATGATCATTTGGTGAGTTGTTTTCGGTATAGAGAAATAAAATTACTTACCACTTGATTCTATCAATCCAATATTCAGGTTCTCGATTTTGATGAGCAATACAAATAATAAATATTTTCTTATCTTTAATGGAATATATGACATTATAAGGAAATTTTCGCATAACTGACTTTCTTGTGTTCTTAGAATTTTTTGTCCATATTTCTGGAAATAAATCAATTATAGAAATCGTATCTATTATTTCTTCAAAGAATATTTTACCTAAACCGGGTAGCTGTAAATCATAATATTTTATTGCATCGTCTAGTTCCAATAAAGCAGGTTCGATAAATTCAACAACCATTTTACTTATACCTTTCAGTAATTTCTTGAATGGTATAAGTTTTTACTTTACCATTTTTAAGTGCTTGATATCTTTTTTCTGCTTCTACTGCCCATATTTTTTCAATTTCAGAATTGGGTTTGCTTAAACTTTTTGCAATTAACTCTAATAAATAAAGTCTTTCAGCCGGTGTTAATTGCATTACATCTTTCAATATTGATTTTACTTCCATTATGTCATCCTAATTTAATTTGCTAATTTAAGCAACTTATTACTTTTTTCAGTGCTTTTTCTAACAAAAAATTTATCCACATCTTTATAAAACAAACCGCTTAACGTGGTTACATACACTTTTCCATTATACTCTATTACTGATGTAATTGTATTTCCTTCTAAACCTTCATTTACCAATTCATAGTATTCAAGTGTTTCTAAATCCAAACGAACAATTTTATCATTAACATACCAACATAACTTATCTTGGATAACAAAGAATCTGTCTACATAATTCGATACACCACTCAAATATGGATGCCAAGATTCTCCTTGGTCGGTTGAACGATATAGAATATCATAACTTAATCCGTATAGTGTATCTCTATACTGAAAGAAATCGTAGCAACAAAAATCTTGAGTAATAAATGTACCATCTTGTCTCAATAAAAAACTATTTTTACCCATCCCAGCACCAATAAAAAATTTATCATAATAAGTATTTATCTCATATACATGTGTCAATACAATTGCATAATCACCAGGAAATTTAATTAATTTTTCATCTGATAATCTATACCCTTCGCCAGTAGTATAATTATGTTCTCTTGTCAATTTACCCATATAAATATAATTTCCATTTTCATTTGTATAGAAACCAACAGGAAAGACAAATTGATTTTGACTATTTATTGCACAAACCGGAGAACGACGAGTTGAATGAATCGACCAATATGAACCATTAATATTTAACAATGAATCAATATTAGGTATATAAATAGACTTTGAATAAATCCAATCACCACCTAAATTTTCTGTAAAATAATCTAATTCAGTGAAACATAAACATCTATTTCTATCATAGCCGAAACTGAGAATATTATTTGTAATAACCGGTTTAGAATACAAATCAATAGTACCAAAATAATTATTAATTTTGGGTCCAGAAGAATCAAAAACAAAAATAGTAGAATATCCGATTAATACTAATTTCCCATTCACAATGTTACTATTATACAAAATTTTATCACTTAAATTCAAACTACTATGTTCAATCCAAACATTCGGTTCGGGAGATGGTTCGGGACCGGTTGGCTCTTGCTCACATTGAATAAGAAATAAAATACTTAATACTAAATAAAAGCTTATAAAAAAAATTTTCATTACTATATTTATATTTTTAAAAACTTAATATTATACTTTAAAATAATTTTCCCCAAAAAATTTGACAAATCAAATTCTTTAGATTATTATCTCTTTGCTCTTGTGCATTTATTCACCAAGTATATTATAGACTTATAATCAAATCCACTATGAAGTGATAAACCAATTTCACAAGTCTTGCTGTTCGAATATCCTTCTTTGCATTCCTTTGGTAATTCTGATTTCAGATTTTTTAATGCTGATGCGGTTAATTCTGGAAAAGTAAATCCTCTATCACCAGCAAAACCGCAACAAGTAATGTGAGGTGGGATTACAACATTCGTTACACATGCTTCCGCTAATTTTCTGAATTTATCATTCAATCCCATTTTAACTGAAGTGCAAGTTACATGTACTGCGACAGTTTTTTCTATTCTGGTGAATTCAAGTTTATCCATTAAAAAGTCATGAATAAATTCAACTGGTTCATATATTTTCAATTCCGACTTATTTTGGCCCTTTAGATATTTTATAATAGTGTAAGCACAAGGACTTGTATCGAATAATACAGGATATTCACCATTTCTAGATGCCTTGAGTAATTCTTCAACTAATTCTTTCGATTTATAATCTGCTATTTTAAAAAATCCTTTACTTGAAAATGGCATTCCACAACAAAGTGATGATAATTTTTCTGGATAAATAATATCGTAATTAGCCTTAACAAGTAAATTATGAGTAACCGTTGTGAGTGATTCAATTTCTGTTTCAGTTCGAGTTAATCCCATTGAACGAGTGATACAACTTGGAAAGTAAACTACTTTGCTTTTATTTATTTCATTAATGTAAGTTGGCAAAATCTTATCTGCTCTACCTGGAATAAATTTATTCCAAGCAGGAATCTTTTTGAATGATAAAATTCTTATTCCATTTGTTATTACACCAAAAATTTTATCACCAAAAATTTTTTGAAAGAAACGAATAAAACCTAATCCAAATTTTAGCCCTCTTGTTATCATTCTCATATGTTTGGCAAAAAATAAAGCAATAAAATTTCCAAATCCTCCAATCTCGCTTGCTCTTATTTTCTTAATCAAATCTCCCGTATCAATTTCAACTGGGCAAGCTATCTGACAAAGTCCATCAACTGCACAAGTCTGATTTCCAAAATACTTAAATGATTTTTTGAGTGAATGGAAAGAATGATTATCTCCATTATGCGAAAGACGATTTATTTCTCGCCAAGCAACTATTCTTTGTCGTGGAGTAAGCGTTAAATTCTTTGAAGGACAATTTCTTTCGCAGAAACCACATTCAATACATTTATCAATTAAATCATCTGTTAAAGGCATTGGTTTTAAATTTTTCAGATGAATTTCTTTGTCATCATTCATGATAACACCAGGATTCAAAATATTTTTCGGATCAAAAATTTCCTTAATCTCTTTCATTACCTTATATGCTTCACTCCCCCATTCATATTCAACAAAAGGAGCCATATTTCTACCTGTTCCATGTTCTGCTTTAAGCGAACCATCATATTTCTCAATGATCAACTTACAGACATCTTCCATAAAATTTTTGTATTTCTCAATATCCTCTTTTCTATTAAAATTCTGACTAAACACGAAATGAATATTTCCTTCTATTGAGTGACCGAAAATAATTGTATTCCTATAATTATGTTTTTTGAATAATCCCTGAAGATCAATCAGACCATCAGCTAGTTGCTCAATATGGAAATTAACATCTTCGATAATTACTGTCGTGCCGGGTTCTCTTTCGGAACAGACTGAGGGGAATAGTCCTTTGCGGACATCCCAAAGTTTGTTATATTCATTTTCATCAGTTGTAAACTCAATTGGTCGGACTTTTGGTAGATGTAATAATGCATCGTTTATGTTTTTGATATTCTCTGCTAACTTATGATTATCATTTGATGAAGTTTCGACAAGCAATGCAGTAACATTTTCATCAAAATCTTTTATGTAATCGGGCATACCTGGTTTATCTTGAACAGAGCGAAGAGCAGTTCTATCCATTAACTCAGAGGCATCTACAGATAAGTTTTTGAAAACAGCAGTTGCCTGACATGCTGTTTTTATATCTTTAAAAAACATCAATGATGTAGCTTTCATTGGTGGCTCATCTACAGTATTTAATGTTACTTCGGAAATAAATCCAAGCGTTCCCTCTGATCCAATTAATAAATGCTGAATAATTTCTAATGGGTCTTCATAATCAACCAAAGCGCGAATATTGTAACCAGTAGTATTTTTAATTGAATATTTATGTTTTATTTTTTGTGCCAGTTTTGTATTAGATTTTACTTTTTGAGATAGAGATAAAACTTTATTGACAAATTCTGAATTGTCATTAAAAAATTTTACAGTATTTGCCTTATCAGTAGTATCAAGGACGGCACCGTTAGCAAAGATTATTCTCATCCCATCAAATGTATTATCAATATTTTTCTTTATTCCGCTACTCATACCACTTGCATTGTTTGCTGCAACGCCACTAATCATCGCAGAATCAATTGATGCCGGGTCTGGTCCGATTTTTTTATTGAAAGGTTTTAAGTAATCATTCGCATCTGCAGCAATTACTCCTGCCTCTAATTTTATTTTAGTCGCACCATCATTAATTTCATACTTGTTCCAATCACGGCTGGTTCTCATTAATACGGAATCAGTTATGGATTGTCCAGATAGACTTGTTCCTGCAGCACGAAATGTAATTGGTATATTAAAATGATTACATTTCTTGATAACGAAAATTGCTTCTTCCTCATTTTCGACTGTTACAACAAGTTTTGGAATTAACCGATAAAATCCGGCGTCAGTTCCATATGTAAGTGTCAGCAAGTTATCCGAAGTCAATCTTTCCTTTGGCAAAGAATTATTTAATTCATTATATAATTTTTGATAATTACCAGTAAGCATAATATTTATATATTTTTTGAATAATTTTATTTACGAGCATCTTCAACTTCTTTAACAGTGAGTGGTATTTTTTTTCCGAGAATTCGACAGCCATCATTCTCAACAAGTACATCGTTTTCTAAACGGATACCTCCGAAATCTAAATATTTTTCAATTACATTGTAATTAATAAAGTTTGTGAATTTCTTTTCTGCTTTCCAGATATTAATTAATTCAGGAATGAAGTAAATTCCTGGTTCGACTGTTAATACAAATCCTGATTGTAATTCTTTTGCAAGTCTTAAATATGCAAGACCAAATTGTTTACCTCTATGTATTAAATTATTATAACCTACATAATCTTCACCTAATCCTTCCATATCATGCACATCCAAACCAAGCATATGTCCGAGTCCGTGTGGGAAAAATAGAGCATGTGCACCAACTTCAACTGCTTCATCAATATTTCCTTTCATTAATCCAAGTTCTTTTAATCCTTTAGCAATTACTTTTGCGGCTAATAAGTGAACATATTTATATTTTATTCCAGCTTTAATATTTGCAACTGCTTCGTTATGAGCCAATAAAACAATATTGTATATATCTTTCTGTTTTTTAGTAAATTTACCGCCAACTGGAATTGTTCGGGTAATATCACTTGCGTAATGCATTAAAGATTCAGCTCCTGAATCCACCACAACCATATCACCATCTTTCATCTTATTTCCATAATAATGGTTATGAAGAATTTCTCCATGTACAGAAAATATCATCGGAAAAGAGATTCCACTTCCATAAGAACGCGCTATACCTTCAAGTAATCCGACTATTTCCCTTTCGTATAAACCTGGCTTAATTTTTTTCATTGCAATTTTATACATCTGCTGGCTGATATTTATCGCGAACTCAATTTCAGCAACTTCCTCTTTCGATTTAATTTCTCTCTGAGATACTACCGCTTTAATCAAGTCCACTGAAACATTTTTATTTACCAGTGAATTTGGATGACCAATCAGAGAAGATAATCTAATAATATTCTCTGCTCTATATTGTGGTAGGAAATGGATTTTCTTCTTAAGCAAAATTGCACGTTTAATATAATCATGAAGATTCCTTTTCGGTTGTGAATTTTCTACTCCGATAAGAGTTCTCTTTGCTGCAAGTTTAGGCATTGGTCCAGTCCAAACAGTATCTTCAAGTGAGACATCATCACCGAATAGAATTTCTTTATCCTCATCAACATCAATCACTCCTACTAAGCCGGGTTCGTCAAGGCCGAAATAATAAAGGAAAGAACTATCCTGACGAAATGGATATGTGTTTCCTGAGTAATTAATTGGACTTTCATCGTTGCCAAGGAACAATATTATCCCTGACTTAATTTTTTCTTTAAGTGCATTTCGTCTTAAACTATAAGTTTTATCTGAGAACATAATCACCTCTAAATTTTTATCAATTATTACTATTCAAAAATAATAAAATTAAGAATAATAGTTCGTTAAAATTTTAAAATTAATAATGCATTCCCTAGTAAATCAAAACTAAACATATAATTCTAATTATATAGCTTCTATTAACGAATAATCTGTGATTTGGTCTAGTTAATTCCACTTAATTATTTAGTAAAAGCTGAAATTATTTTCTTGATATTTGCAATAAAATAAACTATATTTTCATCAAATAAATATTTATTTAATTAAATGAGTAATAATATGAGAAATGCATTTTTATTTTGCTTAATAGCCATTCTTGTTTCCTGTTGTCAAAAAAATCCTGATGCTAATGACGGGAATGAAAATGTTACGCAAGGCAATCAAGAGATTACAGATACACTAAAAGAAAAACTTGTAAGTCCGAAAATCTTTGACGATATCACACTTGCAAATGAAAGTTTTAAAAAAGGGGAAATTACGCAAGAACAAAATAAATCTAAGTTGGTTTTATATCTGGAAGAAAAACCTACAGAATCTCAAATTGATATCCTAAAAAAATTAGGAGTAAATTGTTTTACAGAATTATGGACACCACCTTCAACAAATCACGAACTTGGATTCTTTGTTGCTGAAATTCCTAATGATAAACTTGTTGAGATATTACATCTTAATTTTATTAAAAAAGTAGATACAGCAGAACGAGAGACAAAACCTGATATCACAAATCAAAATGATGTCAAGCCAGACATTCAGACTGATGAACCACAATCTATAAGTGTATTAGGAGTAGGAACAGCCATTGTATCAATGAAATTATTAAGTTATACACAAAGTGGTACCGTTTATACTTGTAAAGTAAAAATTTTGAAAAATAAGGGAACGGGACCCGCAACACCAACATTAAGTGAAGGTTCTGAGGTTACTGTTACAATTAATGAAAATACGTTTACAACAAAAAACTCTAAAGAAAGTGTTTTGAATATTGGAAATACGATAGAAGCTAATATTCAACATGAACCTGTTAAGGAAGGAGGTAAATCATCAAATATCTGGAATTTGGTAAAATATAATTAATTCATATTAATAATTTTTAGGAGCAAATTATGAAAAAATTACTTTTCCCGTTTTTGATATTTTTTATTTCATTTGGACTTTATAGTCAAACTCTTGAGCTGCAAGTTTCACCTTTAAGTGAGGAATTTCAAAAATACTTAAACAGCAATTCACAAAATTATGGGTATATCCCTTCACCTGTTGACGTGAAAGTTGAAGTTCCAAAAGTAAGTGCACCAACTGTTTTACCAGCCACATTCGATTTAAGAACCGGAGGTTATGTGACTTCAGTAAAAGATCAAGGAACTTGTGGTGCTTGTTGGGCTTTTACTTCATTGGCAGCTGTTGAATCCAGAATGATAAGAAAAGGGGCTGGGACTTATGATTTATCGGAAAATAACTTAAATTATGGACATGGTTTCGAATGGGCACCATGTATTGGAGGAAATGCTTATCTTTCCACAGCATATTTTGCAAGGTTAGATGGACCTATTTCAGAAGCAGATGATCCTTACCAAGGTACTGGCGGATCTTACCATCCTGGGTTAACCCCACAGCTTTATGTTTCTGAATGGAGAATTTTACCTGATGATCAAAATACTATAAAACAAATGTGTTACGATTATGGTGCAATTTACACCAATATGTTCATTGATAACGCATATTATAATGCTGGTAATTATACATATTATTATAGCGGTGTTGGTGATTCGAGTACAAATCATGCTGTAACAATTGCTGGTTGGGACGATACTAAAGTAACTGCAGGAGGAACAGGTGCTTGGTTAATCAAAAACAGTTGGGGAACAAGTTGGGGTAATAGTGGATATTTCTGGATTTCGTACAATGATGCTAAAGTCAATAGTGATGTCAGTTTTTGGTATGACGGTTGGCCATATAATTCCAATATTCGAGTACATGGATATGACAAACTTGGCTGGGTTGGTGGTTTAGGTTATAGTTCACCTTATACTCAAGCTAATGGTTTAACTAAATTTGTTTTTTCTGAGAATCAATACATTACAAAAATTGGAACATACGCTCAGGCATCAAATACACAGATATCAGTCGAAATCTATGATAACTTTAATGGAACAACGGTGTCAACTTTATTAGGTTCAATTGGAACACAGACAGTAACTTATCCAGGATTTTATACTTTTAACTTATCTACACCAATTTCTGTCAGTAACGGCAGCGATGTCTTTGTTAAAATTACTTATAACACGCCATCTTACTATTATCCTTGTCCTGTAGAGTACTATGTATCTGGTTATTCGAATCCAACAATAGAGACAGGTAAATGTTGGCTAAGCTATGATGGTACTTCAGGTAGCTGGACTGCTCTCGGAGGTGGAACCGCATATTCTTATGACAATTGTGCAAAATTATATGCTGTTACAAGTTTAACAGATATCGACGAACAAGGTAATAATATTCCAAATAAATTCCGATTAGAGCAGAATTATCCAAATCCATTCAATCCAACAACTACAATCAATTATTCAGTTCCTGAAAATTCAATGGTTAAAATTAAGGTCTATGATGTGCTTGGGAAAGAAATTGAAACATTAGTAAATTCAGAACATTCAGTTGGTAATTATTCAGTTGAGTTTGATGCTTCCAATTTAACAAGCGGTATTTATTTCTATAAGTTAATTACAGAAAATTATATTGAAACAAAAAAGATGATTTTGATGAAATAGTTGTAAAAGAACAGAAGACAGAAAAAAATTGAGGAGTCAGAACAAACTGGCTCCTTTTTTTTTACTTATTTCAACTTTGCTTGTTTCGATGTCGCTCAACAGGTAAGCAATTGTTTACTGAGCGAAGTCGAAGTAAACACCAACTAAAAATCGCATATTGAAATACGCTTGTTTCGACTTCGCTCAAGAAGTAAGCAATTGTTTGCCGAGCGGAGTCGAGGCAAACTAATTTTTCAACAATTTCTTTTTCTTAATATCTCAAATAGCAACACACCTGTTGCTACAGAAACATTAAGGGATTGAATTTTTCCTTTCATTGGTA
>JAFGPR010000038.1 GCA_016936095.1 Ignavibacteriales bacterium
AACCACTGACAACCGACTACTGTCTCCTGTCTTCTGTCTCCTAAAAAAAACTCCCTCACTCAATGCGACTTTTTCAAATTCTCTTTCTCTTTCTCAAAAAAATTCTTTATATTTAACTCGTATTTTTTTATTGTTTATATAAGCTCAATCTTTGGTAAATTATTATTCTCATTTTATGTTATCTTTGTTCATTTTTTAATCTTCATAAAGGAGGTTAATATGGCAATTACAATTATTTTTGTAATAAACGTAACGGTGGGGACACCGCTTCTGGGGCTATCTTTGGAGATCGTCTCCTAAATTACGAGAGATAAATATTAATGAGCAATAATTTACCTTATATAATTGAGAGCAAGCGGAAGGGGGTTCAATTCCCCCTAGCCCCACATTTAATTTTTTTATTACATAATTATTTTTAAAATGTCAAAACACATTAACCTAACAAAAGAAGAACTAATAAAACTTGTAGAAAAACAAGAAAAAGAACTAAAAACAAAAAAATACGGCCTCGTATGGGATAGTGAAAAAGAACCCGAACAAGTAGTATTAGACTGCGAAAACAACATCCCAATACTTAAAAGAATAAAAAACAAAGAAATACAAACAGACAACACAGATGACAACATTTTAATTGAAGGAGACAACTACCACGCCCTTACTTGTCTAAACTATACCCACAAAGGCAAAATAGATGTAATTTATATTGATCCTCCTTATAATACTGGCAAACCTAACGAATGGAAATATAACGATAAATTTGTGGATGAGAATGATGGCTATAGGCATAGCAAGTGGTTGAATATGATTGAAAAAAGATTAAAATTAGCGCGTAATTTATTATCAAATGACGGTGTAATTTTTATAAGCATTGATGACAATGAGGTTGCTCAATTAAAATTATTGTGTGATAAAGTTTTTAATGAAAAAAATTTAGTGGGTATTTTTTGTTGGAAAAAAAAGAAAAAAGGAAGTCATTTATCGCACAGTTTTAGGTCAATGAGTGAATATATATTATGTTATTCACAAAATAAAAATAATTTAATTTTAGTTGGGGAAACAGCATATAAAGACAAATGGCAACCTCTTGCTAAAAGGACAAATTCTAAAAAAGAATTATTTTTTCCCCACAATACAATTCAAACTAAATTAAACGATGGAAAATATGAATCAGGCCTAAAAGGTAAAGGAACAAGTTCCTTATATTTTAAAGATTCGTTTGTAATAAAAAACGGTTATGTTATAACTGATTTGAATGTTGAAGGTCCGTTTGTGTGGGTACAAAAAAAATTAAACGAAGAACTTAAAAACGGGACAATTCCAGCCTTATCTCAAAAATTTGGATTTAATGTTTTAAGAAATGATCAAGAAGACAAAACAAAAACTCCGTCTTCTATTTTAGACGAAAATTTAAATATTGGTACTAATGAAGATGCAAACGAAGAACTGCAAAATATATTGGGCATAGAAAAATCTTTTGATTATCCTAAACCTGCATCATTAATTAAATTTTTAATTTTTTCTAAGACGTATTTTTATCAAAAAGCGATCATTTTAGACTTTTTCGCCGGCTCAGGCACTACCGGTCACGCAGTTTTAGAACTTAATAAACAAGATGGCGGTAATAGAAAATTTATCTTATGTACTAACAACGAAAATAATATTTGTGAAGAAGTTACATATCCAAGAATTCATAATGTAATCAAAGGATATAAATTCCAAGGAAAAGATAAAATAACTCTTTTCGAACAAAAACTTACTTTTAGTCAATTAAAAAACATCGATTCTTTCCTTGAAGAAATCAATAATGTAATAGACGATAACCAACCAAAGTTTGATGAAATAGAAAAGAAATTTGAAGACAACACTATTAAAATTATAGGAATTAAAAATATTAAAGACAAAAAAGAAGGCCTCGGAAGCAATCTCCAATACTTCAAAACCGACCTAATACCTGTTGAAAAAATTACAAGAATATCTGATAAAAAAAGAATAGAACTAACAGAAAAAGCCGGTCAAATGATTGCCATTAAAGAAAATACATTTGTAGAATTAGAACTCAATGAATGGTACCAAATCTTTGAAAGCAGAGACAAAAAAAGAAAAACTGCCATATATTTTAGAGAAGACCTCGACCAATTCAACACATTAATACAAAAACTAAAAGGCACAAAATCAAGCTTATACATATTCAGTTACGGAAGAATAGATAAAAAACAATATAAACATTTGGGTAAAAGTATCTCAATACACGATATCCCCGAACCAATACTTGAAATCTATAAAGAAATTAACCAAACCATTAAGAGTAAATAAAATGTTTGAACTAAAAGACTTTCAAAGAATAGCAGTAGACAATTTAAGCAAATCATTTCTAAATCTATGGTCAACAGGCAATTACCAACTAGAATTAGTTTTCAAAGCCCCAACAGGCTCAGGCAAAACTGTAATGATGGCTGAATTTTTAAGATGTCTCGATGATAACTACGAGTTTCACACAGACAAAGCATACCTTTGGCTATCGTTTGGAGGCGACACCTCATACCTCCAATCTAAAAACAAACTATATAGTTATTTTAACGAAGGCACAGATATGAGTCTGAAAGATTTAAATAATCTTTCCGAGGGCAAACTATACAAAAACAATATATTTTTTATTAATTGGTCAAAAATAAAAGCATCAAACAAAGAAGGTCGAATATTAAGAAAACCAAACGAATACACAGAGGGCGATTTCGGTATTTTTGATGAATTTATTCAAAGAACAAAAGAAGAAAGAGATTTATGCTTAATTATTGACGAAGCCCACATAGAATCAGGCGCCCATCTTCCCCTTTATAATGAAATTATTTCATTAGTTAATCCAAGAATAATAATAAAAGTTACTGCAACTCCTACATCCCTTCCCTCTCTTGACGATATGCAAGACAAAAAAGCAGGATATGTAAGTGTAAAAGAAGAAGATGTAATTGAAAGCGGATTAATTAAAAAGAAAATTGTAATTCAAACAGAAGAAGATATCTTAAATTTAAGCAACAAAAACCTTTCAACTGATGAATTATTATTAGAATTAGCAATTAACAAAAGGTATGAATTAAAAAAACACTATGAATCTTTAGAACTTGATATCAACCCCCTCGTAATGATCCAACTCCCTAGCGATTACCAAGATAAAGAAGAAGTCCAAACAAATTTAAAATCAGTAGTCCTCCAATATCTTAATAAAAAAGGTGTAAAGGATAACGAAATTGCTATATGGCTATCAGAAGACAAAACAAATTTAGAAAAAGATTTAATTGTTCAAAATAACAACGAAGTAAACTTCCTATTATTCAAGGTAGCCCCTGCAACTGGCTGGGACTGCCCCCGAGCAGATATATTAGTTATGTATAGAGAAATTTCTAGCCCAATATTTCATGCTCAAGTACTCGGTAGAATTAAAAGAATGCCCGAAGGTCATCACTATAATATTGAGGAATTAAATTATGCTTACCTTTTTACCAATTATAGCAGAGATGATATTAAAAATGTAAAAGAATCAGATAACCCGAACAAAGAACCAATATTCTTCCCAAAACTTAAAGATTCTATTGTTTCTTTTCAACTTGAATCAACTATTCACCATAGAACAAATTTTAACACGCTTACACCAGAAAACGAATGGCAATCTCTCTGTAAGAAAAATTTCGACAACCAATTCGAAACGACATACGACATTTTTAATTTTGATAAAAATTATGATATCGTAAGCAAAAAACTAGATCTTAAAGTAAAAGAAATTCATCGAAACATAATAGTAAATGCAGAAATTACAAGTTTTGATAATTTTATCCCCGAATTAAAAGACAAAGTCAAAGATATAGATTATCACTTATCAAGATTTGATATTGAGCGGCTATATAATTTCCTCTGCTTCAAAGAATTAGCAGACCAAACAATAGAAGAAGCAAAATACAATCCTTCAAGATCTTGGAGCCCATTAAAAAAAGCAATAAATGTCTGGTTCAAAACTCGTTTGAATCTTGAATACGATGATGTGTATCCAATAATTGTTAATGAATTATTAAACACAAATAGTAATTTAAAACAAGCAATCAATAGTTCACTAATTAAATTTAGACCAATCTTCAAATCTCATACAGAAGAAAAAGAACCAAACGAAAAGAAAAACGTAACAGTTCCCGAACTAAACCCAAACTTCACAATAGATTATGAACTTAAACAATCAATAAGACCTCAAGATTTTGGCGAATTATCAGGCAACGCAATTATTATAAATAATAATGTATACGATGAATTTTATCTATTAAAAAATTATACCGGCAGACAAAACGAATGTAGATTTATACATTTCCTTGAATCTCAAAATATAGATTGGTGGCATAAACAAAATAATCTTGGAGCAGATGTCTTCTCAGTGGAATATCTTGATTCAACAAAAAAAATATTACGCCTTTTCTATCCCGATTTTATAATAAAAAAATCAAATAAAATTTTCATTCTCGACACAAAGGCAGGCATGACAATTTCATCACCCGAAACAAAAAACAAAGCAGAAAGTTTACAAGAATGGATAAAACAAAACAAAAAGAAATACCCATTTGAAATAATTGGTGGAATAGCCCAATACCAACATCCAAATTGGTTAATAAACTCAAAACCAAAATACAACCATACCACCACAAGCGACTGGGATATTCTTTCATTTAAATAACCTTTATGCAAAGATTTAAAATTAAAATTGTTGCAACAAATAGTAATTGGTTAAAAGAATTCTTATATTTTGTTCAAAACCCCAAAGGTGATTTTTATTATGGTCTACTTGGTCCTCACCCCGAAGACAAAACATCAATACACGCCAGCGGCATATCTCATATTAAAAGATATAATAATCAATTGATAAAACTTGGTAAAGGTACTCCCTTGGCAGAATTTAAAGGTATCAGACAACTATTTAGTATGTCAATTGGTCAATTAGTTTTTTCAAATCAACATTTTGGCATTCAATATAAAGAAAAAAATAATACACTTTCTCACGTTATTAATATTAAGCAATTTAATGGCGACATAGGTATTTCAACATTATTAATTGAACCAAATTCAGAAACCAAATTAGAACCACTTAAAAAAATATATAAAAACCCCAACATCACTATTTATAAACAAACAAATCCCCATCTCGCAATATTAACATATAATTCCTCTGATATTGTCAAACATAAATTGAATAACATTCAACCACAAAACACCGGAGAATTAACATGACTTGGGAAATTATTATTGCTTTAATCGTTGGTGCCATTATACCTCTTCTTACATTATGGATTGATAGCTTAAGAAAGAAAAAATACTTCTAACTCGAACGCAAAGAAAACTCTGTTTCAAACTGTACAAAATGAACAACAAGTTGGAGCTTACATAAAATCAGAACTATATAAAATT
>JAFGPR010000039.1 GCA_016936095.1 Ignavibacteriales bacterium
ATGTAACGATGAAGTTCACCATATATTTTTATATCTTTTACTACTTCACTACGATATGCTTTCAATCCGCAATTAAAATCATGGAGTTTTATCCCAGTCATAACACGGGTAATGAAATTGAAAAACTTGGATGTATTTCTCTTAATGAATGGGTCATATCTTTTCTTCTTCCAACCGGAGACCAGGTCAAATCCTTCTTCTAATTTTTTTAATAAATTAGGAATTTCATTAGGATCATCTTGTAAATCAGCATCCATTGTAATAACAACATCACCTGAAATATGTTTGAATCCCACATGAAGTGCAGCGGATTTCCCATAATTTTTTCTAAAACTTAAATATCTGACCTTGTGAAATCTTTGTGCGAGGCTACGGATTACTTCTAGTGATTTATCTTTGCTGCCATCATCAACAAAAATTATTTCGTAATCGACATTAATACCTTTACATACTTTTATTATTTCATGTGTCAAAGGTGTGAGTGATTCTTCTTCGTCAAGTAATGGTATTACAACAGATATTTTTTTGAACTTGGTTCTTATTACATTTGTTCGCTCTTCAGGATTTTTAGAATAATTCTTCTTATAGTGCTTTGTGTAATAAAATCTTCTTGGATTCTTTCTTTCTTGCTGATTTTGTGTGTTTTTGTTTTCTTGTTCCAATTGATAATCCTATTTTATAATAAAATGAATTATTATTTTTAAATATATAATCAAAATTTTATTTTAACAATATAATATTTTATGGGTGCAATAATTTTTTGGGCTTTAATACGATTAATTATCGTTATACCATCGCTTTGGTATCTTACTCAATACATCGAATATAAATTCTGGTGGATTATTACTGCTTTATCAGTATTCCTCATCGTATTATACCCTGCGTTCATAGCATATAGAAAATTTATCGAAATCAATCAAAAAGTAATCGAATCAAGTTTATGTTCAACTTGCAAACATTTTGATGCATCAGCCGTACTCTGCATGAAACACGATAAACATCCAACTTCCGACTTTATTCCCTGCGAAGGAGAACACTGGGAACCTAAATAATCTCTTAAAAATTAATAATTTCCTAATTCGTCTTAGCAAATTTAAGCAAATATGCTTTAATAAAATCATCTAAATCGCCATTCATTACTGCTTGAATATTCGAAGTTTCAACGTCCGTTCTATGATCCTTAACCATATTGTAAGGATGGAAAACATAAGAACGTATCTGACTACCCCACTCGATTTTCATTTTACTCTTTTCAATTTTATTTGCCTCTGCTTCCAATTTTTCTTTTTCAATTTTGTATAATTTAGCCCTCAGTAATTTCATCGCATTTACTTTATTCTGGGATTGAGATCTTTCGCTTTGACAGGCTGCTACCGTATTAGTTGGAATGTGAGTTATCCTGATTGCAGTTTCGACTTTATTGACGTTTTGCCCACCTTTCCCACCTGAACGAAATGTATCAATTCTCAAATCAGCAGGATTAATATCTATTTCAATATCATCATCAATTTCAGGATATACAAAAACCGAAGCAAATGAAGTATGCCGTTTTTTATTTGCATCGAATGGCGAAATACGAACCAGACGATGGACACCATTTTCTGCTTTCAAATAACCATAAGCAAAATTTCCAATTACCTCTATTGTAGCACTCTTTATACCAGCACCATCTCCTTCGAGCATATCAATAACAGTCATACTATAACCACTTTGTTCTCCCCATCGGAGATACATTCTCATCAACATATCAGCCCAATCCTGTGCTTCGGTTCCACCTGCCCCAGAATGAATTGTCAAAATGCAATTATTGTTATCATCATCACCACCCAACATACTTTTCAACTCGACATCTTCAATCATATTTTTTAAGTCATCCAATTCACTTTCAATCTCTGGAAAAAGTCTTTCGTCCTGTTCAAGTTCGGCAATTTCGATATATTCTTTCAGGTTATTATATTTATAAATTAAACCATTCCATAAATCTACCCAATCCTGAAGAGATTTTTTCTCTTTTAAAACTCTTTGAGCATTCTGTTGATTGTTCCAAAAATTGCCAACTTCACTTTCAGTAGATATTTCTGATACTCTTTTTTCCTTCTCTGCTACATTAAAGATAACCTCGTAATGCAGTAATCCGCTCTTTGTAGTCATCTAAAATTTTGATTTGTTCTTCAAACATTTCTTACTCCTGTATTTTAATTTTTGATTTTTTCAATAATAATCTTGGATATTTTTCCCAATTCATCAATCGAAGAAATTGGCATCCAATTAATCCGTTTATCCTTATTGAACCAAGTCATTTGTCGTTTTGCATAATGTCGTGTATTCCTTTTTATTAATTCAATTGTTTTTTCTAAAGAAATTTTCCCATCAAGATATTCTATTATTTCTTTGTATCCGACTGTATTAAGTGAATTTAATTTTCTATCATAATTTTTAATTAAAATTTCTTTCGTTTCTTTGACTAAACCATCGGTAATCATTTTTTCAACACGTAAATTTATATTTTCGTAAAGTAATGATCTAGGCCATAATAATCCAAATTGGTAATATTCGTTTTCATTATTTCTAACATACTCATCTTGGTGCCGCCATATCGGTTTGCCAGTAAAATAAAAAACCTCCAATGCACGAAGAACTCTTTTCCAATTTTGTGGTAATAATTTTTCTGCACTAACCGGATCAATTTGCCTTAACTTTTCAAACAAATGGTCATTACCGTATTTAGTCCTTTCCTCAAGTAAATTGTTCCTAATTTCTGGTTCTACATCTACGTTATTAAATATTCCATCAATAATTGCTTTAATATATAAACCTGAGCCACCAACAATAATTGGAATTTTCTTTTGTGAAATAAGTTTATCAATGATAGTAAGTGCTTCTTCTTCAAATTTACTTACATTAAAATCATAATTCAAATCTAGGCAATCTACAAAGTGGTGTTTAATTTTTCCCAGTTCACTGCTACTTGGTTTTGCTGTTCCAATATTTATGTGCTTAAAAACTTGCCTACTATCAGCAGATATTATTTCAGTCTTCAAT
>JAFGPR010000040.1 GCA_016936095.1 Ignavibacteriales bacterium
ATAGTCGGAATAAATAAAAGTTTGTGGATTACAGAATTAGGTTATCCAACAAGCAAAGTCTGGCCAAATATTTCTCTTGATGACCAAACCAATTTTCTAACAAGATTATATTTACTTGGGAAAAATGTTGAACAGTTAAAATCATTAATTTATTATGACTTAAAAAATGATTGCATTGATGATAATAATAATGAATGCAATTTTGGATTGCTTAAATATGATCTATCATCAAAACCAGCCTTCAATTCTATTAAAACTTTAATAAGCAAAATTAGTGATAAAGAACTTGCATTTACTAATATTAATGGCCTTAACTATATGTATACGTTTTCGAATGGAACTGATTCGGTAATTGCTGTTTGGCATAAATCTGCTTCAGCAACAAACACTTTAAATTTTAATAAAAACAAAATTCAGATTACGGATTCATACAATAATTCTCAATACTTTTATGACATCGATAAAAGTCTTCAAATTACTTTTGAAAAAAGTCCTAAATATATTTCCGAGTTAGATAGCTTTCCGAAAATTCTTAATTTTGAAATAAGTCCAACAATCGACACACTTGTAATTGGGCAAAAAGTTAAATTTAAATTAACAGGAAATACAAACAATAGTGAATTAATTTTTATTGAAAACGAGGCATTCCAATGGTCATTCTCAAATTCTAATGCTGTAGTAGATTCTATCGGACAGATTACTGCATTAAACGAGGGGAGTGGATTTCTGATTGCTGATTTTGAAGGTAATTTATTTCAGAAAGAATTTGTAATTATTCCCGATTATGATTGCTTCGAGATTGAATCTTTTAATGACACAAACAATTTTTCGTATATGTTTACAAATATTTTACCTGCAACTATGCTTTCAATTGTAGATACAAATTATACGACACCGAATAATTCACTGTTAATCGATTATCACTTTCAATATCAGGCAATCAATTCTCATAAAATTACGTTCACTTGTGATTATTGGTTATATGGTGAGCCTGACACACTGAATTTAGATATTTATAATAATAGTCAACCGCATGCTTTCGAGTTTCATTTGAATGATGCAGATGACCAAGCATATAAAATAAATGCATTTCAAATACCTGCCACAGATGGTTGGTATACATTGAAAAAGTCTTTAAATAATTTTGGTTCGACATTTAACTATCCTTGTAAACTTACAAAAATAATTTTGTATTTAGTTCAAAACGGTGCGATTGTTGGCAATATATATTCAGGTTCGATTTTATTAGATAATTTAGGCATTTGCAACGACGTTCTATCTTTAATCGATCATAAAAACGAACAAGTGAATGAATTCCAATTATTTCAGAATTATCCCAATCCATTTAATCCGACAACTATGATAAAATACAGTATTGCTATTGAAGGATTGGTTGAACTGAAAATATACAATATCCTTGGAGAAGAGATAACCACATTAATAAATGAGAATAAAAATGCTGGGAATTATTCAATAGAATTTAATGGTCAGGATTTATCGAGTGGAGTATATTTCTACAGAATTAAATCAGGTAAATTTACCGAAATAAAAAAAATGATACTAATGAAATAATTATAAACCGCATAATTTAATAACTGTTTAACCTGAAACAAGCATTTAGATTTGAAACCAATTATGAAAAATAATTTATAATTGACTTTCCTTAAAATTACTTAATTTTGCACAATAATTTTTAAGATTTTATGCCATTTAAAAACAAATATGATGTAATTGTTGCAGGAGCAGGTATCGCAGGTATTTGTGCTGCAATAAAATCACAAAAACTTGGGGCAGAAACACTTCTAATTGAAAGATATTCGTTTCTTGGTGGGATGTCATCTGCAGGAATGGTAACTCCCCTTATGAAGTATTGGTTCAAAGATAAAATCCTTGTTAAAGGAGTATTCGAAGATTTACAAAATGAAATGAGAAAATTTGATGGAATGATAGATAACGGATTTTATGCTCTTGAATTTCGTAAGGCAGCTTACAAACTATTGAAAAATGCAAATGTAGATATTTTATTTAATTCTGAAATTATTAAAACCAATTTCAATAATAGAAAATTGGAATCTGTTACTATTAATTCACACAATCAAAAAAAAATAATTCAAGGAAATGTTTTTATTGATACATCGGGTGACGCATCTTTGATTTATCTTTCAGGCCTACCATTTCAAAAAGGTGATGAGATGACAGGTAATCTTCAGACTATGACTTTGTTTTTCAGGATGGGTGGGATTGATATTGATAGAGTAAAGGAAAATGCTTGGAAAAACAAGGAAGATTATTTTGCCTGGATATTTGATACAGCTGATTATCAAAAAATAATTTCAATCGCAGGTTTTTTTAATGCTGTTAAAAAAGAATTAGAAAAAGGTGAATTGCAAAAAGAATTGTCATACATTTTTTTTACAACCTTACCTGAGAAAGGTGAAGGAGCATTTAATACAACTAACATAATGGGACTTGATGCTTCTTCTTCATCCGATTTGACTAAAGCAGAAATAATTGGAAGAGAACAAGTAAATCAAGTTATTAATTTTCTTGTTAATAAAATTGAAGGATTTGAAAATTCTTATTTACTAGAAAGTGCTGTTCAAATCGGGGTAAGAGAGACAAGAAGAGTTATTGGTGATTATACAATTAATGGTGAAGATGTAAAAACAGGAAGAAAATTTAACGATGCAATCGCCCGTGCTTGTTATGGAATTGATATTCACGGACAAGAGAATGAAGATTCAAGAATGGAAGAATTGCCTGAAAATCAATATTATGAAATCCCAATGAAAGCTTTATTTGTGAAAGATGCAGATAATATTCTTTCAGCAGGCAGATGTGTATCATCCACAAGAGAAGGTCATAGTGCAGTTAGAATTCAACCAACTTGTGCAGCAATGGGAGAGGCCGCCGGTGCAATTGCTGCATTAGCAATAAAAAATAATTTAACAATTAGAAATGTCGATTATAAAGAAGTGAGAAAGGAATTACTAGAAAATTTAGAATAACTTTAGTACCTTGGTGACTCAGTAGCGATGGAGAAAAAGTGAATATTTTATTTGGAACAGACGGTTGGCGTGGGCTGCTAGATTCTGAAATGAATTTTGAGAATGTTTCAATCGTAGCACAAGCATTTTCTGATTACATTAACAAAAGATTTGAAAATCCAAAAGTAGTTGTTGGATACGATGGTAGAAAGTATTCGAAAGAATTTGCGCAATTATTTGCTGAGATTTGTTCAGGAAATAAGATTGAAAGTATTTTATCCGATGATATTATTCCGACACCAGTAATTTCTTTCACAGTTAAAAACAAACGCTTAAATGCAGGTGTAATGATAACCGCTTCTCATAATCCAGCTGAATATAATGGGATAAAATTCAAAGCATATTATGGTGGTCCTTTCCTGACAGAAGAAACTATTGAAGTCGAAAAATTACTTGGTAATTCAAAAATTATAAAAGATAAATCTTTAGTTAAAATAGAAAACTTATTATCGGATTACATTAAACAGCTGAAAAAATTTGTTGATTTAAAGGTAATAAAAAAATCAAATCTGCGAATTCTTGTTGATTCGATGAGTGGTGCAGGTCAAATGATAATTGAAAATATTTTAAAGGATGCTAATATTGAAGCTGATACAATTTTTGGTACACCTTGTGAAAATTTTTCAGGTAGATATGCAGAACCAATTGAGAAAAATTTATCACCTCTAAAAGAATCATTACAAAAAGATGGTAATTACTCATTTGGAATTGCTACTGATGGTGATGCTGACAGAGTAGGAATTTTACTTGATGATGGCAATTGGTTAAGTGCACAAGAAACAATTTTATTATTGACGGATTTCTTGATTAACACAAAAAACTTATCAGGACATCTTGTTAAGACTTCTTCGGTTACTGATAAATTGAAAAAATATTTTGAAAATGAATACAGGAAAGTTTTCAATGTTCAAGTTGGTTTCAAATACATTTGTGAAAAAATGATTTCAGAGAATGTTGTCTTTGGTTGTGAAGAAAGTGGTGGATATGGTTATAATGGACATATACCAGAAAGAGATGGAATTTTATCAGGACTTATATTTGTCGAAATGTTAGCAAAATCAGGGAAAAAGAAATTAAGTGAATATGTTGAAGAAAAGCGAAAGCAATTTGGAAATATTAATTATGATAGAATTGACGCTGAATATCTTAAAGACGATAGGATTGATTTATTACCAAAATTATTTACTAAACGACCCAATAAAATTGGAAATTATGATATTATAGAAGTTGAAAAATATTTAAGCAGTCGAGGAATTATAAACGGACTTAAATTTGTATTAGAAGGTGATACTCGTTGGTTATTAATTAGAGCATCCGAGACAGAGCCAATTGTTAGGTTTTATGCAGAAGGACAATCGAAAGAAGAAGTAAAAAAAATATTAAATCAAGGAATGGAATTTCTAAAATAAAAAGACTTATTGCACTAAGTGATTTAAAATTATATGAGCATATTTATAACAAACAAGGAAAAAGCAGCAGAAATAATTCTTAAAGCAGGTGGAGAATTTGCTGTTGTGAATAATCCTGATTATGTATTTGAAGAATTTTCAATTTATCCATTAGCGCCAAAATTAACCTCACTGAAGGATATAGTTGGAATTGTAATGGATATGGATGGGACCACAACAACAACTGAGGATTTGTGTCTGCACTCATTGGAATTTATGGTTAGAAAAATGAGCAACCTTATGACTAGACAAGAGTGGGATGGACTTGATCATATCATTGATTTGCCTAATGTAATTGGAAATAGTACAACCAAACATGTAGAATATTTAATCAACAAATATCAAAATGAATTTCAAATTGAAAAAATAAAAGAAGCATTTGTCTATTCGGTTCTTTGGAATATTGTATATGGTCAAGATAAGCAAAGGAAAATAGAAGTTCTAAATAATGCAAGAAATTTGTTCCTATCAGAAATGTTTAATGATGAAAAAATAAATTATTTGCGAAACAATAATTCTTCTGATATTGAACTGAAGCAAGTTAAATTGAATTATTTCTATGAAAAGTATTTAAATAGATTTCCAGTATTTAAAAAAGAAGATTTAGTTCGTATAGGTATTGATATTTATTATCAGCGCTATCACGAAATTTTACAAAAGATAAAATTGGGCAAAGGTAATGAAGTTTCTAAAGAAGTATTTGGTGTGCCTGATAGACATTTAATTGCATCAATGGAAGGGATAGAAATATTTTTACCGCTGGTGAAAGGATTAATGGGCGAGAATGTTAAGTATATTATTGATTATTTGATTGATAAATACTGTGAAAACAAGAAAAATAATAAGGTAAATTTGAATAAAAATTTAATTTCAGAAAAACTTGTTGATCTTAGTAATTATTTCATAAGGAATCCTGCTAAAGTTGCTGTTGTGACTTCCTCGATTTTTTATGAAGCAGATATAGTCTTGTCTGAAGTATTCAAAGTATTATCGGAAAAGATAGATAAAACGTATTTACCTGATAAATGCAAAAATTCTATTATCAATAAATTTGAAGACTATAAAAAATTTTATGATGTTGTCGTTACTGCAAGTGATTCAAGTGAAATTCGTTTGAAACCACATCGGGATTTGTATAGCATTGCACTTTATCAGTTAGGTATCCAAAAAAGAGATTTTGATAAGGTTATTGGATTTGAAGATAGTGAAAGTGGAACAGTTGCTATACGCGCAGCAGGCATCGGTTGTTGTGTTGCTGTTCCATTTGCTCATACTTCAGGTCATAATCTTTCAGCTGCTTCATATATTGCAGAAGGTGGGTTACCAGAGGTTCTAGTAAAAGAAAATTTATTTATGAGAAAGTAATAGATTGCAGATAGTATAGATTTGGCCGAGTTTCACTAATTTTTTTAAAAATGATTAAGTGTCCTTAGTTGTAAAGAAAGGGAGTAAAAAAAATAAATGTCAAAGAAGTATGTATTTCACGTAATATCAAATACACATTGGGACAGAGAATGGCGATTTCCATTCCAACGAACTCGTCAAAATCTTGTTGATATGATTGACGAAACTTTACGAATTTTAAAAACTGAACCTCGTTATCGTGCTTTCCATCTTGACAGCCAATCAATTGTTTTAAAAGATTATTTGGAAATTAGGCCTCATAAAGTTCAAGAAATAAAGAGATTTGTTAAAGAAGGGAGACTTCTGATTGGACCTTGGTATATTTTGCCAGAGGAATTCCAAGTAGGAGGAGAAAACTTAATTCGTAATTTATTACTTGGACATAAAACTTGTAACCAATATGGTGGAGTCTCGAAGATAGGTTATTCACCTTTTTCATGGGGACAAATTTCTCAATTACCGCAAATTTATGATCAATTTAATATTGATGTAATCATGTTTTACCGCGGTGTCAATTCATTAGATAGTCCGAAATCAGAATTTTTATGGGAAGGTGCTGATGGTACAAGAAAAATTACATCAAGATTTTCTACGATGCCGAGATATAACTTTTATTTTTATATATATCGTTCGATGGCTCATGGAACTGACGTAAGCATTCTCTCTTACGATTGGAAGAATGGTGGATTACCTTTTCATTTTGCTGATGTTAAATTACATGATGAGGATTATTCTATTGTTGAACCTTTGGGAAAATATTTTTCTGAAAATTTAGAAAAGCAAGTAAATAAACTTATCGATGAACAAATAAACGATTTTAATACGGAGCATATTATTTGGATGGAAGGACACGATTCAAGTGGGCCTAATCCAATTACCGTTAGGATAATTGATGATATAAACAAGATGAATGTTGGAAAAGTTGTTCACAGCACATTAGTTGAATATGCGGAAGCATTAAAAAAATCTATTAAAGTTGAGGAGTTAAAACTTGTTAAAGGTGAGCGAAGAAGTGCTCAATTTGATAGGAGAAGTGGTAATCTTTTCGGATATACTACTTCTGCTCGGATGGATATTAAATTGAAAAATTTTGATGCTGAGAGATGGTTGCAATTTTTTGCAGAGCCATTCAATTCAATATCAGGAATACTTGGAAGAGATATTAACGACCAGTATATTGATATTGCTTGGGAAATGTTAATACAAAATTCAGCACACGATTCAATCGGTGGGTGTAGTCTCGATGCTATTCATTCTGAAATGATGCAAAGATATAATTATATCATTCAAATTTCAAAAGGAGTGTTTGATAGATCTATTAAACATATAGTTAAAAATATAAATTTAGAGAAATTTCTTAAACCAACTGGAAATATTGGAAGCGAAATATATCTTGTTGCATTTAATACAAATTTCCGTACACGTAATGAGATAGTGGAAGTAATAATTGATATCCCAAAAGAGTTGAATAAAAATTCTATTACAATTTTTGATGAGGAAATAAATAAACTTGAATTTCAATTAATTAATGAAGAAGACGAACAACCTATTGTTGAACAATTACTTGACAGACCTTTGTTCTTTTATATGAAAAGATATCGAGGATATTTGAATATTAAAGATATACCAGCATTTGGATTTAAAACATTCAAAGTAATTCCTTCAAACAATTTAATCCAAGAAAAGCTCAAACCTTTAGGTAAATTTAGTAAACGAACATTAATCTTGGAGAATGAAAATATAAAGATAAAAGTAAATAATAATGGGACTTTCAACGTTACGATGAAAGATTCAAAAGAAACATTTTCGAATCTCGGATATTTTTATGATGAAGGTGAAGCAGGTCATGCTTGGGTAAATGAACCAGTAAAACCATTTGTTACGACAATGGAATCTAATCCAAAAATTCGCTTGATTGAAAATGGTTTTTTGAAAGTAGTTTGTCATATTCAGCATAATATTTCATTACCTATTAATTTAAAATTTAGAAGAAAAAACAAATTCAACAAAAAAATACAAATTAATTTGTATCTAATTCTTACAAAAAATTCAAACAGAGTTGATGTAAAAGTTGAATTTGAAAACACAACAGAAGAACACCGATTACGAATCATGTTTCCAATTGGATTTGAAGCGAAAAAATCTTACGGGGAAGGACAATTTGATGTCGTTGAAAGAACTACTGAAAGAATAAACGCAGATGATTGGATAGAAAAACCGATGTATGATTTTCCAATGCATAATTTTGTTGATGTAAATAATGGTAAAAAAGGTTTTGCAATTCTTGTTGATGGTTTAAAAGAATATGAAGTAATTAAGGATAAAAAAGATATCTTAGCCATTACTTTAATTCGCGCATTTACTTATAGAATTGTACCAAGTTCACCTCAGGAATATTTGGATAACAAAGGTTCGCAATGTATAGGCAAGCATTCTTTCAATTTATCTTTTTATCCGCACAAAGAAAATTGGAATCAAGGGAATGTATATTTAGAGGCAATGAATTTCAATAATACAATAAGTATGGTTCAAATAGGAAAACCAAATGGGAGTTTGCCTCCGACAACCTCATTCTTAAAAATTGAGCCATCGAGTTTAGTTTTTAGCTGCTTTAAAAAATCAGAAAATTGGTTCAAAGATAATTCTTATGTTTTAAGAATATATAACCCTAACGAAATAAAAATTGAAGGTCGTATTAGTTCATATTTTGAAATTTCAAAAGTTTGTTTGATTACACTTGAAGAAAAAGTTTTGGAAGAGATTCATGTGTTAGATAAATTTTCATTTAATATAAAAGTCTTACCAAAAAAAATACTGAGTTACCAAATTACATTCAATTAGAAAATATAATTTTTATAAGCAATATGTAAAAAGTCTACTTAGACTAGCTCAGTAGACTTTTAAATATTAACAAATACTTTATTGGATAATCAATATTTTTGCATATCTCTAAAAACATTTTTAATAAATTCAAATTCGTCATCAGTTAAAGGTTTATCTGCTTCACTTAGATTTATTTTTACTTGTTCCAAATTCCTGAAACCGGGTATAACACTCCCAACAACATGAAAATGTAATAAATATTGTAAGGCAGCACGTGATAAACTTTCTGTTGAAGAGCCAAATTTATTTTTAAGCATTTCTAATTTTGGTTCTATTTGTTTTATGAAATCTTGATGAAATTTTGTGTCATTTTTTCTATGATCACCTTCATCGAATGTCGGCGGTTGCTTTGAATTATATTTATTTAACAATAAACCCTTTGCAACAGGTGAGAATGCGACAAATGAAATATTATATTCCTCCATCATTTTTCTTACGGGTTGATTATCGGCGATAAATCTGTCATCCATAGAATTTGCAAAACTTTGCAATACTTCCGGTTTCACTTTAGGAATTAATTTTACAAAATCCTCATTTGAATAAGCTGATTGTCCGATTATTCGAATTTTTCCTTCGTCTTTTAATTTATACATTACTTCAACAGCATCATCTAAATATTCATCTCTGTCACCAAAATGACCGTGATGGAAATAATATATATCAATATAATCACGATTTAGATTTTTTAACGATTGTTCGCATTGATGTCTGATATGAATTGGATCATAAGCGTGTTCAGCAGTTCCCTGAAACCATCCTACTTTAGTTGCAATAATTACATCTTTTGTCCGATTACTTAAAATTCGCGCTAACATTCTTTCTGCTTTTCCATTACCATAAACATCAGCGTTATCAAAATGATTGACACCCTTCTCCAAAGCATAATTAATTGCAGTAGCTACTTCATTCTCATCAACATCGGCCCAGCCATTAGAAACTCCATTACTCCAATTCCTTCCCCCCATTGTCCAACAACCCAGACTTATTTCAGATACTTCTATATTACTTTTACCAAGTCTTCTATATTTCATGATTTATTCCTTATCTTATTTTAATAATTTTTCGTTTTTATTTTTTGATTCTTCTGCTAATTTTATTTTAAATTCCTCTAGTTTCCTTTTTAATTCGGGATATTTAATAGCTAAAATCTGAATTGCTAAGAGTGCTGCATTCCTAGCTCCATCAATTGCTACCGTTGCAACAGGAACACCACTTGGCATCTGAACTATTGATAAAAGTGAATCCATCCCATCTAATGATTTTCCTTTTATTGGAACACCAATAACTGGTAATATCGTATGTCCTGCAGTTACACCTGGTAAATGTGCTGCACCTCCTGCAGCTGCGATTATTACTTCTAATCCTCGTTCAGAAGCTGATTTTGCATATTCAGCGTGTAAATCTGGTGTACGATGAGCAGAGATAATTTTTACTTCATAAGAAACGTCAAATTCGATACAAGTATCAATTGCTTTTTGAAGAATAGGTAGATCGGAATCACTTCCCATTATTATCCCAATTTTAGGGCTTTTATCCATTATTACCTCGAAAGAAAATATTTGCTATTTATTTTTTTTTCTTTATGTCAAAGTTAATGAAAAAATACAAAATTTTATAAAAATGATACGATTAAAATTGATTATTTTCAATAAATCTTTTAATTTAACAATCAAATAATTTAAAGTATATTTAATAATTTTTAATGGAGCAGAAATGAAATTAACACCTTTTAAAAATGAACCAATTCTAAATTTCAAAGATCCTAAAAATCACGCAAAACAGGTAAAGGCATTACAAGAAGTACAACAAAAATTGGGTAAAAAATATCCTCTTATTATTGGTGGAGAAGAAGTTTATACTGATAATTTAATTGTATCCTACAATCCTTCAAATAAAGATGAAGTAATTGGTGAATTTGCGAAAGCAAATAAAGATTTAGCAGTTAAAGCTGTTGAAACAGCTGCTGCAAAATTTGAAGAATGGAAACAGGTACCTGCGGAAAAAAGAGCTGGTTACATAATCAAAGCTGCTAAGATTGCAAAGCGCCGAAGATTTGAAATTAACGCTTGGATGATTCTCGAAGCAGGTAAGAATTATGTTGAAGCAGATGCTGATACTGCTGAAGCAATTGATTTTCTCGAATTTTATGCTCGTGAAATGTTGAGATATGATAGTAAGCAACCAATAACAAAAGTTAAAGGAGAAGAGAATGAATTAGTCTATTTACCTATTGGTGTTTGGACAGTTATACCACCATGGAATTTTCCATTTGCTATTTTAGTTGGAATGACATCTGCCGCAATCGTAACAGGTAATACTGTTGTTCTTAAACCTTCAAGTGATGCTCCAATGATGGGACAAATATTTAATGAAATAATGAAAGAAGCAGGGTTACCTGTGGGTGTTCTTAACTTTGTTCCTGGCTCAGGTGGAGAAGTAGGTGATACACTGGTTGGGCATCCTAAGACTCGTGCTATTGCTTTCACAGGTAGTATGGCTGTCGGCATCCATATTAACAAGTTGGCTGCTGAAGTTCAGGAAGGACAAATTTGGTTAAAAAGAGTTATTGCAGAAATGGGAGGAAAGGATGGAATAGTCGTTGATGGCGAAGCTGATGTTGATGCTGCAGCGGAAGGAGTCGTAGCTTCTGCATTTGGTTTCCAAGGTCAAAAATGTTCTGCTTGTTCCAGAGTAATTGTAGATCAAAAAGTTTATGATAAATTTGTAAATAAAGTCCAAAAGTTAGTTGAGCAAATTAAAGTTGGTCCTGCAAGAGAAAATTATCAGATGGGTCCAGTTATAGGAGCAAGTGCTGAAAAGACAATTTTAGAATATATTGAGATTGGAAAAAATGAAGGCAGATTATTAAATGGTGGTAAGAAAGTATCAGGAAATGGTTATTTTATTGAACCAACAGTTTTTGTGGATGTTGACCCTAAAGCAAGGATTTCGCAAGAAGAAATTTTTGGTCCTGTTCTAGCAATATTAAAAGCAAAGGATTTTGATGATGCCTTGAAAATTGCAAATGATACAGTATATGGATTGACAGGTGCTGTTTATTCCAAAAATAAAAAGAAATTAGAAAGAGCAAGGAAAGAGTTCTTTGTTGGTAATTTATATCTCAATAGAAAATGCACAGGTGCTTTAGTTGGTGGTCATCCTTTTGGTGGATTTAATTTGTCAGGAACAGATTCAAAAGCTGGCGGAAGAGATTATCTACTTTTGTTTTTACAGGCAAAATTGACCAGTAAAAAAATAACTAAATAATCTTCTTATATTTTTAATTTTATACTGAAATTGTATACTGAGCGAAGTGAAGTTTATATCATTTATGGATAATGAGATTCTTCACTTCGTTCAGAATGACCTGAATAAAATAATTATAAAAAAAATTTGGGATTTTAATATGAAAATACATGAATATCAGGCAAAAGAAATATTAAGAAAATTCAATGTTGCAGTTCCAAAAGGAAAAGTTGCCTTTTCTGTTGATGAAGCTGTTCAAGCTGCGAAAGAAATTGGTGATAGTATATGGGTTGTAAAAGCTCAAATACATGCTGGTGGACGTGGAAAAGGTGGAGGAGTGAAAGTTGCTAAAAGCTTGGATGAGGTAAAAGAATTATCCCAACAAATACTTGGGATGAATTTAGTTACA
>JAFGPR010000041.1 GCA_016936095.1 Ignavibacteriales bacterium
TACCTCCCAGCGAGTTTTCTTTTCTAATTCTTCTAAATAATGTTTTTGTTTTGTTTCATATTCATCAGAAATTACTTTTAATTTTGGATCAATTATCCAATGCATCAAAATTGTAATTATTATTCCAATACCGAGTAAAATAAACCCAATTGGAATTAATAGAATACTTAATCCCATTCCAATCATAAGTAAAGCGTAAGCTAAAGGTGAAAGAATAATCGCGAGCCAATCTTCTTTTCTCCATTCATCTGCTTCGGTGGGTGTCCATTTTCTTTTTACTAAAGCCATCACATCCTCCTATTTAATTTCTTTAATTTCTTTTAACAAACCACGTCTTTCAGCTTCTTCGCGAATCGGTTTCCAAAAACCAATCGGGCGAGACATAACATAATATTTTATTAGATGTTCTTTGTCCTCTGGTTTTGTTAAAAATGTAACAGGGATATAAACCAAAGCACCAAGAATCATTAAAATCCAAAATTGTTCGTAATCTTGTAATTTAGGAATAACATCAAAATGTGGTAATATCCAAACAACAAGCCAACTGAAACCCAAATTAGCAATCCAAGAAGAAAGATAACCCCAAGAATTAAATCTCCACCATATAACTTGTAAAATGTTTGGTAACCATACTCCAGCAGCCATTAACCATAATGCAAAGATCAACCAACTTGTAATGTCTTCCATCATTAAGCCATAGAAAAATGAGCCAACTAGTAAAATTAAAGTTGCTAATCTTCCAACCCACACAAGTTCTTTTTCATTTGCTTTTGGCCGGAAATAATGCAACCATAGATCACGAGTAAAATACATAGCACCAAGATTTAAATGAGTTGAAATTGTAGAAATATGAATTGCAATTATCGCTGCGAAAAAGAAACCGAGCATTCCAATCGGGAGAAAATCAAAACCAAGTTTGAACCACCCCATCTCGTAAGTTTTCGCATCAGCAATCTCAGGATAAAGGACAAAAAAACCAAGAATAGCAATTGCCCAGACTGAATTTCTAATTAATACAAGAGCAGTGCCCCACCAAATGCTATAACTTGCATCACGAACAGTTTTTGCACTCTGTATTCTCTGTGCTTCTGCATACCAATCAATACTTGTCCCCATACCAAAACCACCGAGCACCGCCACCACCATCATTGTAATGAACCACGCAACAGGGAAATCACCACCCCACATACCAGTAAAAGCGAAAGGATTTAATCGCCAAGATTCACCCATCCCATCAAGTTTTGCAACAATTTCGCCAGGACCACCTGCCGCTATGATTCCCCACACTGAAACAATTATAATAACTGCAAATGCAATTACCCCTTGTTGAAAATCAGCCATAATAACTCCCCAGTATCCGGCAGAGAGAACATAAAGAGCACAGATGGAAGAAAAAACCATAAGTCCAATCCATTCATCCCAGCCAAATAAATATCCACAAACTTTTCCCATTGCAATACCAACCCATCCAAGAATAAACATATTCATAAAAACTTGCCAACCAGAAATCCATCCTCTCAACATCTCTGCACCAAGACCACCAAACCGTAATGTGTTCCATTCTGCTTGAGTATAAGCAAGCGAGCGTCTAAAAATTCTCGTTGATACAAAAGCACTAATTGCACACCAAGCAGAAAAAAACGTATACCAGATACCCATAAAACCGTACTTGTAAATGACACCCGTTACCCAAATCGGTGTATCAGTTGCAGTGTGAGTTGCATAAACAGAAGAAGCAGGCAACCACCAAGGCAAACCACGACCAGCAAGGAAAAAGTCCGATTCGGAACGTTTTCCTAATCTATAGAAAAGTACGCCTGCTGCAACCATTACAAAAACAAACAATGCAACCCATAACCAATCTAAAAATTGAAATTCTACCATAATTTTATCCTGTATTTTTTATGATATATTTTAAGATCCCTTTCCAATCCATTCTTTCCAAATTTCGGGTTGATAACCCAATGTTACATCATTCCCATTTCGAACAATTGGTGTTTTAAAAAGTAAAGCATCGTTCAATAATCCTTCTTCAATATCAAACTTCATATATTTCAAATTTCTTTTTCGGTATTGTTTTCCTTCTGTATCAATTAAATCTTCAATAGAAAATTTTCTTTTAATATTTTCTAATTCTCCCAGACTAATACCTTTGATTTTCAAATCTCTGAAATGATAAGGTATTTTTCGCTCATTGAAATATCTTTCTGCTTTGCGAGTATCTTGGCAATCTTTTCTTCCAAATATTTGTATGTTCATAAAAATTTATTTATCTCATCAACAATTTTATTCGTTGCTCCAATATTTGAATTAACGTAATTAAGTGAAATATTTCCTAATTCTTTTCTAAATTCTTCATCCCAGAACAACTGCCGTAAAGTTCTGTATGCATCTTTTTTATTCCTAACAATAATACCTCCACCAATTTCTTCGAGGTATTGTGCTTCCTGACTATTTTGTATCTTTGGTCCAAACAATACAGGAATTCCGTAAACGGCGGGCTCAAGAACATTATGAATACCTTGTTTGAAACTTCCACCGACATAAGCAACATCTGCATAGTAATATAAAGTCAACAATATCCCAATTGAGTCAATTATAATTATCCGTTCGTTACTGTAATTACTTATAAAAGAAAAACGGATTGTTTTAAGTTTGTTTGCGAATTCATTTTCAATTTTCTCTATATGAAATAATGTTGGTTCGTGTGGGGCTATTATCATAATGATATTTTCATCATACTTTGCTAACTTTTCAAAGGCCGGAAAGATAACACTCTCATCAGCTTCCCAAGAAGAACCAAATACAAAAACTTTTTTATTTTTGAAAAAATCCTGAGTAAATATTTTCTTTTCTTTAGCTTCAAGACTTTTTTGATAAACTCGATCAAAACGTGTATCACCAACAACTTCCAAATTTTCCTTATTTATCTCAAATAGTAGAAAATTGTCATAATCATCTTGAGTTACTGTAAGAATTTTTGTTATTGATCTATAAATCGACTTGTGAAGACTTTTTATTATTAACCATTTTCGTTTAGAATCTTTTCGCATTGTTGCATCAACAATAAAGCAAGGTACATCTTGTTTTTCCAATCGCCAGATAAAATTCGGCCAAATATCATAACGCATAAAAACTGCTAAATTAGGTTGCACAAGTTTCAAATATTTTTTTACATTGCCGGGTGAATCAAATGGCATATAAGTAATAATATTCGGATATGGATATTTCAACGAATTTTCATAACCGGAAGGTGAATAGAAACTCACAATAACTTTATATCTATTTTCCTTTTTGATTTTTTCGATAATTGGTTTTGCTTGTTCGAATTCTCCCATAGAAGAGGAATGAAACCAAATTGTTTCTTTTGATTTATCTAATTGTTCTAATTTTACTTTGAGTTCTAAATACCAATTTTTCCTTCCTTCTAACCCACGTTTTATTTTGGAATTAACAATGGAGGCAATTCTGAAAAATAAGAACAGAAGTGGAATTATTATTACATTATAAAGTAAAAACCAAATTTTATTCATAACACTTTATAAAATTTTCTAAATCGTTAAAAATTCTTTTAGGTGTAAGTTCTTTCATACACTTAAAATGTTTTTTCGGACATTTGTTCAAACCAATGTGAGAACACGGTCTGCAAGATATTGAATTATTTTCAAAAATAATATTTTCTGAATTATACGGAAAGAAACCAAACTCTCTTACTGTTGAACCATAAAAAACGGCTACTGGAGTTTTTGTAGCAGTTGCCGTATGCATTAAACCTGAATCATTACAAATAATTGCTTTACAATGTTTCATATCAGCAGCAGTGAGTAATAAATCATCTTCATTGCTTAGATTTATTGCTGATTGTATTTCGTTTGAAATTTCATTGCATAACATCATATCATCTTTTCCACCAAATAATACAATTTTATATCCTGTTTGAATTAGCATTTTTGATAATTCAATAAAATATTCCTTGGGATATCTCTTCGAAAAATGCCGACTGCCAGGACAAATTCCAATATATTTTTCCTTCTCGTTTAATTTCGGTTTTATGCTATGGGGAATAAAAAGATCTAACCCATATTCATCTAAAGTAATTTTCGGTATGCATTCAGCATATCTTTCGGGGATTGATTTTAATGCTTTTAGAAGATTCAATTTGAATTTTACAAATAAGAATTTTTTTAAATTATGTTTTTTATATTTAACAACTGATAATTTTAATTTTCTGATTATCTCTCTGCTTCTAAAATTATTATGTAAATCAATAACAAAATCATAATTATTTTTTTTCAATTCTAAAATAAATCCTACAACAGATTCGCTTTTGTATAAAAATAATTTATTGATCATCGGATTATATTTATAAACATCTGAATACTTATCCTTTACTAGAAAATCAATTTGAATTTTTGGAAATGCTGTTTTAATTGCTCTTGTAATTGGAGTGGTAAGCAAAATATCACCAAGTGAGCTTAAACGAATAATTAGTATTTTATTTGCGTTTTTTAGTTTCAAAGTAACTCAGTAATGATAATAAAATATTTCTGACTTTGCGTCTTGGCTCCGTTGCAGTGAAAAATACA
>JAFGPR010000042.1 GCA_016936095.1 Ignavibacteriales bacterium
ACAATTTCTTTTTCTTAATATCTCAAATAGCAACACACCTGTTGCTACAGAAACATTAAGGGATTGAATTTTTCCTTTCATTGGTATCTTTACAAGAAAATCACAATTCTTTGCAACTAAATCTCTAATCCCCTTTTCTTCATTTCCTATCACAACACCTAATGGAATGTTATAATCTATTTCAGAATATAATTTATCGGTTGCTAACGAAGTACCCACTATCCAAAATCCGTTTTCTTTTAACATTTTAATAGCATTGGTAATATTGCTGATAGGACAAATATCAAGATGTGACAATGCTCCAACTGAAATTTTTTCAACTGTTTGTGTGATTGGTGCACTATTGTGAGTTGAGATAATAACTCCATTTACACCTGCACACTCTGCAGTCCGTAAAATCGCTCCTAAATTCTGAGGATCTTGTATTGTATCAAGGATTAAAAATATGGGGTTTTTAATATTATGAGTTTTATTTATCAACTCATCAAGCGAAATCTCTTTATATAATTTTCGAATAGCAATTATACCCTGAGTATTTTCTGATTTTGAGATGGAAATAATTTTTTGCATATTCATTTCAGAGATTTTTACATTATTTTCCAAAGCAAGCTTTTTGATTGTGTGTAATATATCTCCTTTTTGTCCAAAAGCAATGTAAATTTGTTCAAGTTCAACTCCATATTTTAATGCTTCTAATACTGGTTTGCGTCCAATTATATAATTCATCTTGATTAAACCTTTTTTATTTCCTAATTTAAAAATAAGAAATAAAATTTTAGGATTAATAAAATAATTTGACAAAAAAAGTTACTTTAATTTTGTGCTAAAAAAGAAATAATTTTGCAATCATACTTTTATGTTAGTTATAAATCATAAAATGTACATCAAAAAATATATTTTTAACAATTTCGTTGATAAAAAGCTTAAAATATTTTTTAGAGAAAAATATTTTTATAAAAATTTTTAAGTGAATAAATTTTCAGCAACAATTATAATCAGATAAAAAAATCTCAAATAAATTTTATTTACTTATAACCAAACAACTTATAAAAAAGATTGAAAATTAATTTGCTCAATAGAAAAATTACATATAAATTGCCATAGAAATGAGAGTAAAAATTGTGTTGATAAATTGTGAATAACTTATCTTTGTGAAACGTTTCACAGAAAAAAATAAAAAAATTTGTTCTAATAAAATTTTTCAGTTAAATTAATTAAACCTTGTAAATCATTTTAATATAATGGTTTCAGGGTTTTACCTGAAAAATTATTTCTTGAACTTTGATGAAATTTATTTGTTGAAAGAATTACATTCATTTATAAAACATTAAAAAATCTATAGAAATTAATTGTGGATAACTTGCAGAATATGAATCCTTCAAATTTAGACATTAAAAACACTCAAGATGTTAATTTAATCTGGCAAGAATGTCTAATTCATATCAAAGAACAGATACCTCCATTAACATACTTGACTTGGTTTACACCCATCATTCCTTTAGAATTGACAGATTCAACAATTAAAGTTCAGGTTCCAAGCGAATTTTTTATTGATTGGATTGAAGAGAAGTATCGTTGTGTTATTGATAACGCAATCACGAATGTTTTAGGACACAAATATAACCTTTCATATATCGTATTGAACACTATTGAAAATGAGGATTATGAAAATATTATTAATTCTTCAACCGAACCTGAAAAGAAAATACAAATTAGGCTTGATAAACCATTACCAGCATTTGATACACATATTAATATAAGATACACATTTGACAGTTTTATAAAAGGTGAAGGTAATCAATTAGCAAGAGCAGCTGCCGTAGCAATAAGTGAAAATCCCGGTCAAACATCTTTCAATCCATTTTTTATTTATGCCGGAGTTGGACTTGGAAAGACACATTTAATTCATGCAATAGGTAATTATATCATTGAAAAATTTCCAAGTAAAAGAGTTATTTATCTGCCATCTGACCTTTTTACAGTACAATTTGTTGAAGCAATTCAGGCAAATAAAGTAAATGACTTTTCAAGTTTTTATAAAGGCATGGATGTTCTTATTATTGATGATATTCAAGATTTAGTTGGCAAAGAAAAGACACAGGATTTATTTTTTCATATTTTTAATACACTTCATCAATCAGGGAAGCAAATAATTTTATCGAGTGACAAACCACCAAAAGATTTAAAAGGATTGAATGAACGCCTAATTTCAAGATTTCAATGGGGACTTTCTGCAGATATGCAACCACCGGATTTTGAAACACGTATTGCAATCTTAAGTAACAAATGTAAAACTTTCGGAATGACTTTAAGTCAAGACATAATCGAATATATTGCTTATAATGTAACTTCAAATATCCGTGAATTGGAGGGTTGTCTTATAAAATTACTTGCAGATTCATCTTTCAACTCACGAGACATTAATTTAGAATTAGCACGAAAAACCGTTAACGAAGTTGCTACAAGGAAAAATTCACACGTTTCGATTGATACCATTACAAAAGCTGTTTGTAATTTCTTTGAAATAGCAGAAACCAAACTGAGAGAAAAGAATCGAAGGAAAGAAATTGCACTTGCTCGACAAATTGCAATGTATTTGTCAAAGGAATTAACAAACTCTTCATTAAAAGCAATAGGACTCAATTTTGGTGGAAGAGATCATTCTACGGTAATTCATGCACATAATTTAATTAATAAATTGATTAAAGAGGATTTTACAGTTAAATCTACCATTGAAAAAATTAAAAGTTTGATTTAATTTCTTTATATTGCTATTGACTATTCGAAAAAATTTCTAATTAATTCTATTTAACTGACACTGAAATAAATTTTATATGATAATTTAAGAGGTTATGATGGAACAACCTAATATTAGCGTTGGAATTATTTTAAACGAAAAGGAAATCAATTTTGAATTATATGGTAACTTTATCGTTAGAGGTAATAAAAAAATAATAAACGGAAAATTTACTGCAAAAATTATGAATGACGCGTTAGAAATAACAGGTGATGAATTTAATGTTAAAAACAAAAATGAAATTTACATTGAACCCCAGGATATAAAGAGTTGTTCATTCTTACTGAAAAGTGTTACAATTGGAATTCAATTTCACTGGGAGCAAAAAGAAAATCAAGTATTTTCAGGTGCGTTGAAACTATTGAAAGAAGACGACCATATTATTGCAATAAATGTTGTTCCAATTGAAACTTATCTGGCAAGCGTAATATCTTCTGAAATGAGCGCTACAAGTTCAATTCAATTATTAAAAGCACATTCTATAATTTCAAGAAGCTGGTTGCTTGCCCAAATCGAAAAGAAAAATGAAATCACAGAACAAGAAAAAAAATACTCGTCCAAAGTTGAAACGGAAAATGAATTAATCAGATGGTATGATAGAGAAGACCACACATTATTCGATGTTTGTGCTGATGACCATTGCCAAAGGTATCAAGGTGTAACAAAAGCATTTACAACAGCTGTTAAGAATGCAATAAATGAAACTTATGGACTTGTTCTTTTTTACAACGAAAAAATTTGCGATACACGATTCTCAAAAGCTTGTGGTGGTATAACAGAATCATTTGAAAATGTTTGGGAACCTATTAAACATGAATATTTGACAAGTGTTATTGATTATAAATTTGAACCAGAAAATTTTGATTTAGACCTTACAAACGAAAATGCAGCAAGAAAATGGATAAAAGGTAACCCCCATGCTTTTTGTAATACTAAGGATGAGAAAATTTTATCACAAGTATTGGTTCAATTTGACCAAAAAACAATTGACTTTTTCAGATGGAAAGTTGAATACTCACAAAAAGAATTATCCGAACTTATTAAAACAAAAAGTGGAATTGACTTCGGCGAAATACTTGATTTAGTTCCAATTCAAAGAGGACATTCAGGTAGATTAATCAAATTAAAAATTATCGGAACAAAGAAAATCTTGACAATCGGAAAGGAATTAGAAATTAGAAGGACTCTATCTCCGACTCATCTGTACAGTTCAGCTTTTTTTGTCGAGCATAATGATGTAAAAAATAATATCCCTCAAAGATTTAATTTTTATGGTGCTGGTTGGGGGCATGGTGTTGGACTCTGTCAGATTGGCGCTGCTGTTATGGCAGAAATGGGTTATTCGTTTGACGAAATTCTTTTACACTATTTTAAAAATTCAATTATTAAGAAAATTTACTAATTTTATTTTCAGAATAATATTGGAGCATCATTTATTATGTTTAAAAAACGTCTTCCGATTGTATCTTTTATTATAACTTTGGTGGCTGCACTATTTTCTGTATATACATTACAGAACAAATTAAGTGTTGCTGAGTGGCTTGGTATTACTTTAAGCTTTTTTGGAGTTGGTATTTCATTAGGAAGTTTAATATTTAAAAATAAACTTATTTCAAAATAGGATAAATTGATAAATAAATAAGAAATGAAAGTTTTATACTCTTGTTTATCTAAGAGCTGGGGTGGTATGGAAATGTTCACTATCACTGCAGTAAAAGAATTACTAAACCGCGATATTGAAACTGAACTTGCATGTATTAAAGACTCCCCAATACATCATGAAGCAATAAAAAATGACATCAAAACCATTTCAATAAAATCTTTCAATTATTTTAATCCCATTCAAATAATAAAATTCTTTAAAATTATTAAGCATATGAACTATTCCCTCATCCATACTCAATACTCAAAAGATCTTTGGTTATTAGTTCCGGCATTAAAAATTGCCAAATCCAAAATTCCACTCTTCCTGACAAAACAAATGGGCAGTTTTATAATCAAGAAAGATTATTTGCATAAGAAATTATATAAACGAGTAACAAAAATTTTTGCAATAAGTAATGTAATAAAAAAAAATTTGATTGAGACCTGTCCAGTGGATGAAGACAAAATAATTATTTTACATAATGCGGTTGATACAAAAAAATTCTCACCAGAAAATGGACATCGAGGAAAAATTCGAAAGGAATTTCAAATTGCTGAAAATGAAATTGTAATCGGAATGTTAGCAAGATTTACACCGGGAAAAGGACATGAAGAATTCTTATTTGCGGCAAGTGAACTCAATAAAAAATATGACAATCTAAAATTTATGATTGTAGGAGATCCGAGCCGAGATGAAGATAATTACGGATTAAAAATTAAAAAATTAGCTGGCACTTACAAATTGGGAGACAAAATTATTTTTACTGGTTTTCGAACTGACACAGTCGATATTTTATCCTCAATGGATATTTTTGCATTCCCATCACATTCAGAAGCATTTGGAATTGCTTTGGTAGAAGCAATGTCAATGTCGTTACCTTCCGTATGCTCAAATTCAGATGGTATTTTGGATATTGCCATAAATGGTGAAACTTCACTGCTATTTGAGAATAGAAATGCTTTCGATCTTAAGGAAAAATTAGAAATATTAATTCAAAAACAAGATATGCGAAAGGAATTAGGATATAATGCACGACAAAGAGCAATCCAATATTTTGATCTTAAATTCCTATCCGATAAAGTGATCGAATATTACAAAAAATTTCATAATTAATTCTTATAAATATTTTAATATTTTTTTGTATTTTCTTACTCAAAAATTATTAATTAATAAATTTTAAAGGCAAAATGGATATAAACAAATATTTCTCTGCTAACGATTTAGAAACAATTGAAGCAGAGGTAAAGTCAGTAGAAAAAGAAATATCAGGCGAAATTGTTCCAGTCATTCTGGAAAATTCAGGGCGATATACTATTGCCATTTACAGAGCAGCAATAATTGGTGCCCTAATGGGATTTATCATCACGATTTTAGCTGATAGATATACAGATTGGTTCACAATCTATGACCCACTGATTTATTTTGCGATTACTGTTCTCTTTGGAATAATCGGTGCTATCAAGGTTATTTCTTTCCCATTCTTAAGAAGGATGTTGGCAGGAAAAAATTTATTGACAGAGAGTGTTCAGAAAAAAGCAGAGGAATTTTTTCTAAGAGAGGAAGTTTTCAAAACCATTCAAAGGACAGGGATATTGATATGTATTTCCTTATTTGAGAAAAAAATTATAATACTTGCGGATAAAGGGATTAGTGAAAAAGTTGATCAAGAATTATGGAACAAAATTGTCGAAGAAATCTCAGACGATATGAAAAGCAAAAATTACCTCAATGGAATATTAAAAGCTATTAGAAAATGTAAAGATATATTACTTGAAAATGGTTTTTCAATCACGCCAGACGATAAAGATGAATTATCAAATAAAGTCCGCGTCCAGAGGGAAAAATGAAAAGCACATTGAATAAATCTATAATCGTTTTATTCATTCTATTTTCAAATCTTTTTTTCTCACTTGATGTACCTTATCTTACAGGAAGAGTCAATGATTATGCACAGGTTTTATCATTAGAAGAAAAAAATAAGATTGAAAACATTCTTAAAACTCATGAGGATTCTACTTCCAATCAAATTGTTGTTTTAATAATTAAAACCCTTGAAGATGAAAATTTGGAAGAATATACTAATCTTGTGTTTAATACTTGGAAATTAGGCCAAAAAGGAAAAGATAACGGAGTATTACTTCTGATAGCAATTGAAGATAGAAAATTACGTATTGAAGTTGGATATGGTTTAGAAGGATTTCTTACAGATGCAACATGTAATAGCATAATAAGGAATGAAATTACTCCATCATTCCGACAAGAGAATTATGCTGGCGGAATTGAAAAAGGTGTAATATCAATTATTGCAGCAATCGAAGGAAGTTACACATCAACTGAATATATTGAGGAAAGTGTTGAGGAATTAGGGACAACCGAAAAGATAATTATGGGCTTTTTTGTATTTTCAATACTTGGAGTTTTTACGATTTTTGCAATATTTACAAAAGGATGTACTTCCTGGTTTTTATTTGTCTTTCTGATTCCATTTTATACTGCTTTCCCCGGAATTATTTTTGGATTTGGTTTCGGTATAACAATTCTAATAATTTATATTGTTGTATTTATATTATCAAAAATATTCTATGAAAAATTAAGTAACATAAAAGGATTAAAGTCAATATATAAATGGTTTGAAAAATCTGGTGGTCGTGGCTGGTCATCAAGTAGTGGTTGGTCATCTGGGAGTAGCTGGTCATCTGGGAGTAGTAGTAGTTTTTCCGGTGGTGGTGGAAGTTCAGGTGGTGGTGGTTCAAGCGGTAGTTGGTAAAATATTTTAAATATTAAATAAAAATTTAATTTCGGTATAAATATGAATTTACAAAATCTTATTTTTTCATTTTTAATTTGTGCAACTATTATTGCACAAGATCAGGGAAGCAATAGAATTTTCAAGACATTGGATGACGACAATTCAAAATACACAAATGTCGGAAATATTGGAATTACTATTACTAATTTTGGGACATATGGTCATGGATTTACATTGTGGCCAGAACAACCATCTTGTGAATATCCAATAGGAAGTGGTATTGAGCATATATTTGATGGTGGTCTTTGGATAGGTGGATTTATAAGAGGTAATTCAGTTCCCTTTGTTACTACTGGTGCTGTTGATGCCGCCTCCGTTTCTTCTAAAGGTGGTGGCTTTGAATATACAAATACACTCGGTTCAAAAGCTACGGAAAGGTCAAATTTGATAGAATCAAAATTTTATAGTCCTTTTGCAATTTCTCATCAAGATTTAATGATGTTATATTCAGATACAAGTAAAACTTATTTGAATGGTGAATTGATTGAAAATCACGAACCACTTGGGCTTGTTATTCGTCAGGAGAATTATTCCTGGAATTATCCATTTGCGGATTATTTTGTTATTTTTAATTATTATATCAAAAACGCAAGCAATAAAAATATTGACAGTGTATATATCGGAATGTGGACTGATGCTGTTGTCAGGAACACAAATATTACTTCGCCGAGAACTGGAACTTCCTTTTTTAATAAAGGAGGAAATGGCTACAACGATTCTTTGAAAATTGCTTATGAGTTTGACGCGACTGGTGATGTTGGTTTTACAGACAGTTATATCGGTGCTCAATATCTTGGTGCTTCAATAAAAGAAAAAGAAGTTAATTTTGTCTGCTGGCAATTCCGTAATGCTGATGATCCTAACTTTTTTATGCCAACTGATGATATTGAAAGATATAAGAAAATGAATGGTTACTTCGGTGGTAGCAACAAATATGGGGCTGGAATTAATCCAAGTATATTAAAACCACCAAGTAATAGATCAATGCTAATAACTGCAGGTCCTTTTACTACAATTGCTCCCGGCGATTCAATAAATATCACTTTTGCAATTGTGTGTGCGAAAAAGTATGGCTCAGATTTACCAAGTCTTGATACAGAAGAACAAAAAACAAATCTTTATGCTAATGCAGGTTGGGCTATCAGAGCATACAACGGCGAAGATAGAAATGGAAACGGAATACTTGATCCGGGCGAAGATACTGATGGCGATGGAAAAATAACTAGATATATACTCCCCTCTCCACCCCGCTCGCCAAAATTATTAGTAGTACCTGAGAATCAAAAAGCAACTCTTTACTGGGATAAGCGGGCAGAAAAATCTATTGATCCTATTTCAGGAAAAAAAGATTTTGAAGGTTATCGTCTTTACAGAACAAATGCTGGATTTGACTTAACTGAATCACAAAATATTTTGGAATCAATCATAAAGCTTGCTGAGTTTGACAGTTTAGGAAATGATGTAGGTTTTAATACTGGATTTGCATTAATAGAATTAAATACTCCAGTTCAATTTGATGGTGATACGACAAAATATTATTATAAATACGAAATAGACAATCTGTTAAATGGTTGGCAATATATTTTTTCAGTTACAGCTTTTGACAAGGGTGATATTGAAAATGGAATTACAAGTTTAGAATCGGGAATATTACCAAGCTCTCAAAGAGTAATTCCCGGTACACCTCCGACATCTGAAGAAGATGTTGAAATTGGTGTCTATCCAAATCCATATTATGGCGAAGCATATTGGGATGGCTCTTCAGAACGATTAAGAAAAATTTATTTTTTCAATTTGCCTGAACAATGTGAAATTACGATTTACACTTTATCGGGTGATGTGATAAAAAAATTACAGCACGACCAGACAAGCAATGGTTCAGATCTGCGATGGTTCGAAACTTATGGAGATGGAACCCAGAAATTTACAGGTGGCGAACATGCCTGGGATTTAGTCACTGATTATGATCAAGCAATTGCTTCGGGTTTATATCTCTTTACAGTTAAAGACGCAAAAACAGGAAATGTTAAAACGGGAAAATTTCTGATAATTAAGTAATTTGAAAAAACAGGAAACAGAATGCAGTAGACAGAATTCAGAATTAAAAAAATGGAGTGAGGAATCGGTAGTGGTTTAAAGAGTGAAGGTGTTTTGAGGTTTATTAGTCGTGTAAAATTAAAGAATATTTCATTAACACCCCGATTTATCGGGGTGAAAAAAAACAACAAAATTATTTTTAACGGTTTTAACCGTTTGAAATTTGATTACAATACATATTGTTTGTTGAGTTGAAAAAGAGGATAATAAAAGATGTCAATACATTCCTACTCCAAATGTTGGGTACATTTAATTTGGGGAACACATAATAGAGAAAAAATAATTGCAAAAGATATTAGTAAAAAATTATCTAAATATTTTTATGACTATGCAAAAGAAAAGAAAATTTATTGCAAGACACTTTTTATAAATCCTGACCATGTTCACATGTTAATAGATTTACCAATAAATATGACAGTTGAAGATACTGTTCATTTGTTAAAAGGTAGTTCTTCGAACTGGATTAATAAAAATAACTTCCTAAATACAAAATTTGCTTGGAGCAGAGGTTATGGTGCTTTTTCTGTTTCCGAATCTATAATGAATAAAATATTTAAGTACATTCAAAATCAAGAATAACATCATAAGAAGAAAAGCTTTACAGAAGAGTATGAGGAATTTATTAGGTTGTATAGGATAGATAAAAATGGTTGAAACCATTTCAGGAGGTTATAAGGTGTTCAAACACACCGCAATGAATTGCGGTGTTAATAACTTTACATTAAGTACAAAAATAAAAACTTTTAAATAATAACTTAAAGAGGTTAAAATGAAATCAAAACTTTTATTCTTCTGCCTGTTTTTTTTGGCAGTGAACATTTTCGGACAGACATATCCGGAAATTACTATCTACGATATCCAGTACATTCACCCTGATACCTTAATGGTGCCACCTTACGATTATTTTTCACCTTATGAAGATTCTACGGTAATAGTTACGGGAATACTGATGAATTCTCCATATCGCGGCGCAAATCCTGACAGTTCAAGAATGTTACACTCAGCTGCTCCAGCAGCATTATTACAAGATGTAAATAATCCTGAATATGGTGCTGTATTAATGAGATTCCCCCCAGATGGAAATACATTGTTTAATGTTCTTGATTCGGGATATGTTGTTAAAGTAACAGGAACTGTGCAAGAATATAACATTACAACTCAATTGAATTTAACTAAATTTGAAGCGGCTGATGTAATTGGTTTTCAAGACAGACCTGCTCCGGTTGAACTAACAATTGAAGATTTTGCACAAATTGGAACAAATAGCCCCGTATATTCGGCGGAAAAATGGGAAGGTGTTTATGTTGAAATTAAAAACGTGACTACCACGCAAGCCGGAGTAATTGGTTATCGTTCTTTTGTAATTTTTAATGATAATGGCACATCAATGGTCGTTGGAAGTCTTTCAGATTACTGGAGAAATTCAATCCCACAAGTTCAAAATGGTACAAGATTAGAATATATTAGAGGGACAATAGAAACCAGAAACAACATTGCTGGTGGTTATTGGTTTATGATTAATCCAATGTATCCTAATGATGTAAAAATCACACACTACCCACCAAGTATTTCAAATATTACTAGAGATAAGGGAACGGTTGGTTACAATGAGTCAGTTGTAATAAGTGCAACTATTACAGATTTTGATGGAGTAATTGATTCAGGACAATTGTTTTATAAAGTCAATGATGGTACTTTCCAAAAAGTTGAAATGACAAATTCGAGTGGAGACATTTGGGATGGAACAATACCTGGCCAAACTGATTCGTGTTTAATTTCATATTTCATAAAAGCGGTTGATGACAGTGGTTATACAGCAATGAATCCAACAGATACAACAAAAAATCTTTACTTTTATTATGTTTTAAATCGCTCTTTGACAATTCAGGATGTTCAAAGAAGTCCATTCGGTAGTGGTTACAGCGGTTACAACGGTTTTGATGTAACTGTAAGTGGTGTTGTAACAGCAGATACCTCTGATATAACAAGCAAAGTATATATTCAAAATGGTACAGGACCTTGGAGTGGTATTTGGTTATTTGGAACGGAAGCAATTAATTTAAGCAGAGGAGATAGCGTTTCAGTTACAGGTTTGGTTTATGAAGATTTTTATGTTACGAGAATTCAAGACTTAGACGCTCCAGCTAATATTACAGTACATAAAACAGGTGCTACTGTTCCTGATGCAAGTCTTGTTGAAACTTCTGTTATAAGCACCTATGGTGGAACAGATATAACAAAGGAGCAATGGGAAAGTGTTCTTATCAGATATGATAGTTTAACTGTTACTGATGAAAATGCTGATGGTAATCCGGGGCCTGAAGAAGGAAGTGGTGGTAATAGAAATTATGGTGAAATTCTTGTCGCAGATATATCAGGAATAGGTACCCGCGTTGAATTACAGGATGGTAACAGTGATTATCATAATTTCTGGAATCCTGGAATGGATACAATTCCTATTTACGTTACAGTTGATGATAAATTCAGTTCAATGCAAGGAATTATTTACTATTCATATAGTAATTATAAACTTATTCCAAGAAAAAATGATGACTTCCAAGGCTTTACACCTGTAGGAATAAATTTTGAAGTTCAAGATAATTTACCTAATGATTATGCACTATCGCAAAATTATCCTAATCCATTTAATCCAGCTACTGTCATTGAATATAATATTCCCGAAGCTGGAAATGTATCAATAAAAATATTTAATATATTAGGACAAGAAATAGCAACACTAATGAACACATTCCAAAATGCTGGTAAATACAAGGTATCATTTACAGCAAATAATTTAGCAAGTGGGGTTTATTTCTATCGAATAGAAGCAAATAATTATGTTGCTGTTAAGAAGATGATTTTGATGAAATAATGCAAATGAACGTCAAGGATTAGACGCAAAATGGGGAAAAATAAATTTGTAGGGGCATTCGTAAGATGTCCCTTCAATTATTAAATATAAATTAATTTGGAGGGAAAAATGAGAATTAAATTTTTTATTGTAATTTTACTTTGTACTTGTATTAATTTACTTGCTCAATGGACAAAACAAACTAATGGACTCCCTGGTTCTTGGGGTTCTACTTATTCGATAGATGCACAAGATAGCACAACTGCAGTCTTTGGTATATCAAGCGTTTCTGATTGGCTTTATTATACTACTAATAGCGGGTCTATTTGGAAAGGATCTGCTTCCGTATTCGAAGCAATTGACATTGAAATTATTGATACTAATAATATTTGGCATGTTGGTTCAGGACGAATAATTAAAACATCCTCAAGTGGTTTTCCTCAAATTCAATATTATAATAGTGGTGTAATTGATTTTATGAATTATATTGAAATGTTTGATATTAATAATGGCATTGCAATGGGTGAAAAATATTCTCCACCAAAAGCAGTATTTCTTAAAACCACGAATGGTGGAAGTAATTGGAATGTTGCAAGTGGTAGTGATTTAGACAGTATGTACTCGGGTGATTTTTGGAGACGTATTGATTTTGTTGATATGACTGTTGGTTACTTTGTTAGATCAATATCAGGTAAATCTCAGAAATTATTAAAGACAACAGATGGTGGAGCATTATGGAGTGAAACGAATTTTAATAAAAGTGCTCATATTATTAAGTTCTATAACAAAGACATCGGTCTTGCATATGAAACAGGAAAAGTATATAGAACAACAACAGGTGGAGCAGGTTGGGATGAGATTAGCATAGCTTCAGCAAGTGGTTGGGGTAATGATATTGAATTTATGCCTGGAGATTCTATGAAAGTTTGGTTAGTTACTTTTGATAAAGTATTTTATAGCTCAAATATGGGAAATTCATGGACACAAATTCAAATAGATACAGAGCCAATTACGGCTCGAGATATTATTTTTGTTGATGATTTTAATGGTTGGTTAGCTTGCGATGGTGAAATTTATCACACAAATACAGGCGGTTTAAGTGATATACAAAACGAACCAATTGGAATACCATTAGAATATTCACTTGAACAGAATTATCCTAACCCATTTAATCCAACAACAACAATTAAATACCAAATACCTGAAGCAGGTTTGGTTAGCCTAAAAATATTTGATATGTTAGGAAAGGAAATTGAAGAAATTGTAAATCAATTTCAACCAGCTGGAACTTATTCATTTAATTTTGATGCAAATAATTTAGCAAGTGGAATTTATTTTTATAAAATTGAAGCTAATAATTTTGTAAGCGTTAAAAAAATGATTTTAATTAAATAAATTTTAGTATTTTACTCAACAATAAAAAAAACAATCATTTTAACTTTGAGGTTACAAAATGAAAAAGAAAATTTTCCTACTACTCATGTTATGTTCTGTTATTTCGTTATATTCTCAGTCAACAGATCCAGTTAAAAGTAATACGTACCAAAAATTGGATTATTCAGATTATGGTCAAGGAGAATGGATTTACCAATCAACAGAAAGAATTACGCTTAAATCAAACAGAAATGGAGGGGAGTTAGATGTTGCATACCCATCTGCATACAAATGGGTATCTCAAGTAAATTCATCAGCTAAAATTTTATTATATGCTGACGACTGGATACACACTAATCCGAACACATTACCAGATGAAGCTTTAAAAAGACTAGGTTACAGTTAT
>JAFGPR010000043.1 GCA_016936095.1 Ignavibacteriales bacterium
AAATTATTTACGTAAAAAATTCAATGCAGATTTTCATTAAAGTATTTATGTTGAGGTTTAATAAATTCTTCTTAACGGTTGATCTAAATGATAACGCATCGAAAACATCTTTATTTATTTTAAAAAATATTAAATCAAAAAACAAATTAGCTTTTGCGTTCAATGAAAATTATTCTGAAATATTAACACATCCTTTTGAACCAATAGATAAAACAAAAACTCACTTGCTCGACAGACAAGTAAGTTTATTACAGCATTTTGGATTAAAAATACAAAATGAAAAATGTCGACCTTTGATATATCTTGGTGAAAAGGAATTGTCAGAAGTAAGAGAGCAGTTGAAAAGAGATAAGGGAAAAATCGTTGCATTGAATATTTCTGCGGGTGCAGGGATTAGAATATGGCCGAAAGAACATTGGATAAAATTAATCTCGTTAATTGCTAATAAAAATATTGACTGGAAAATATTACTACTTGCAACAGCAGAAGAACAGGATATAATTACAGAAATCAAAAGAGATTTTAATCCTGATGTATTTATTATACAAAAATATTATGGTTTTCAACATTTAGTTGGTTACATAAAAACTTGTGATCTTTTAATTACACCAGATACATCTGCAGTTCATATTGCCTCTGCACTTAATAAACCTTTGGTTGCTATGTTTCCGGGTACTGAATGGAGTTCGGTAAGTTTTGCTCCTTATAGGGTCTTAAATAGAATGTTAATTTCACCAGTTGAACATATAAAAGGTATTTCACCAGAAAGTGTATTTGAGAAGTATAAGGAAATTATGAAAGAAATCTAATTGAAAAATTAAACTAACATCATTATTGATTGATAAATTAGATATATTCCAAAACCAAGTAAAATTAAACCAAGAATTTGAACCATTCGTTGAAGAATACTTACCTTTATTTTAGCCCTATATTTTGATAAAAAGAAAGCAAATATGAAAAACCAAATAACACTACCACTTGCAACTCCAAAAGAATAAAAAAGACTAATTCCTAATTCGCCTTTTAATTCATCAAGCACATTATATTTATTTTTTTCGACAATCTGAGTCGAATCTGTTTGATTTTTTACGTTGCTTGAATCAACAACAATTTGAGTTCCATTTTTATTTGTGATGGTGTTTATATTAGTGTTCAAAATATCATCAAGTCCGCCTGTATTAAATCCTAATGAGGTTGCAAAAGAGATGGCAATAAATGAAGACATTACCCAATTTAAAATTAAAGAAGGATTTGTTGCATTCAATATCAGACCAGTTCTTAATCCACCTTTATTCTTTAGTTTATCGTTGATAATCGCTTCATCATCGTGTTCATCAATATGGATTTTCGTTCGCATTATTTTTACACCGATAAATAAAATTACTAACGCACCGAAGAGTAGAATATATGGGATGAAACTGCTATAAAGAGTATAAAGAGATGTTACACCATAAATCCCGATGAACACGTAGAAAAATTCAACAATTGCAGCACCAACCGCAGCTCTGCGACAAAATCGGTATCTTCCTTTCAATGCGTTTGATGTAATTATAATACTAATCGGACCAGCAATAGGCATAGAAAAGATAAAACCCGCAATTAATCCAATGATACCTAATGTAATAAAGCTTTCAAGCATAATGCAAAATAAGTATTTTTAAAATAATATCCAAATAATCAAAACATTTTACTTGCTGGTAAAACTAAAACAACTTATTCGAATTGTTCTTTACTAACTTTTTTATCTTTTATAAACGTCCACAAAAAAGTTGATAAAGCTAACGATGAAGTACTTATAATAAAAATTATATTTTTACTATCTGCTGCTTGTATAATTGTTCCTATCCCAAGACTAACAATCAATTGGGGAAGAACTACAGATAAATTAAATATACCCATATAAAAACCCATCTTTGTCTTGTCAACTTTTTCGGACATAATTGCAAATGGTAAACTTACAATTGCTCCCCAACCAATACCAACAATAGCCATAACTACATAAAGAATAATTGTACTATCTGCAATTGTATTTTTAAGTAATACAATTAATAAATATCCAAGAGCCATAATTCCAATTGCCACATAATGCGTTTTTACTCTACCTAATTTTTTAGCTATTGGTTCTAATGTAGTCGCCGGTAGCAGTGCACCGACTGCATTCAATATTAAAAATGAGATTGCAATTATTCCGCCAATTTCGTTATTGTTTGCATCTGTTAATTCAGTAACGCCAGTATATTTAACATCTTTAATATATGCAAACATATAAACAAACATCGTTTGGACTCCTATCCAGGAATAAGCGTGAGCAGCGAGAACTTTTTTAAATCCTATCTCTTTCGCTTTTCCCTCTGACAATCCCTCTTCCTTTCGTAATATTACTTTAAATGTAAAAAATAATTGTACGATTAGGAAGGCAATCAAAATGGAATCGTTGACACCTTGCTCAACTTGTATATTTGCTAATTTAATAACTAAAAAATAAAGAGCAAAAGGAATAAAACCGAGTAGTGGTTCTAATACCCTTAGTGCGCCACCAAATGTAGTTTTTGCCTGTGGCTCACTTTGTGCATCAGCAGTAGTTTTTAGTTCTTTGCTTTCTTTTATAAAGAACATAGGAATTACCGAAAATGCAAAGACTAAGAACACACCGAAATAAATCAAGACATAATTATTTAGCAAAGCACCTATAGCATACGCAAGGACGCCGAATGTTCCGGAAATAGTTTGCATCCAAGTATAGCCCTTCGTCCTCTGCACACCTTCGGGAGTTACATCTGCAATCAAGGAACGAGTGGGATTGAAACTTATATTTATTGCCATATCAAGAGTCAATGCAACCATAATTGCAACGACCATTAGATTTTCGATACCAAGGAAAGAACTTATATGATGAATGTTTGGTAAAGCCAACAAAGTAAGTGCTGCAAGTGCTCCACCAATTAAAATAAAAGGTCTTCTTCTTCCGCCCCAAAACCATACATTATCACTTATCAAACCGATTATCACTTGCCCGAAAATTCCAGCAAGCGGACCTGCTGCCCAGACAATTCCGACTTCT
>JAFGPR010000044.1 GCA_016936095.1 Ignavibacteriales bacterium
AAATTATTTAACATATCCGACAAGTTCAACTGATTGGTTGGGGTATGATAACGGCTCAAGAGAAATTCCGAACCTATTAAAGGACCAAAATGTTTATATACCTTCACCGAACGAAGCAAGAAGGAATCCCGATTTAGCATTCAAACTAGATGAACTGACAAAATCGTTTAGTCCGATAATGGTTCCAAATTCATATAAAGCACCATTGGATCAAGGTTATAGTATATCGATCGGAGATCAAATGCCATTATTTAATAATCCGTTTGGATATATAGCTAGTTTTACTTACAGCAGAAAATATTCATTTTACAATAATGGTAGCAAAGCAAAATGGGAATTAAGTGGTAACTATGACGCAGTAAATGAACTTTATAATTATTACAATTTTTCAGATACTAAAGGTAGCGAAAAAGTATTGATGGGTGGTATATTAAATTTATCGTATAAGCCATATCCTTCTCATAATGTTGGAGTCAATTTAATGTATTCGCAGAGTGGCGAGTCAAGTGCAAGATATTTAACAGGTAGCTGGATTGACCAATTAGGTGCTGATGGAGTTTATGAATCAAGAAGTTTATTATACATAGAAAGGAATTTACAATCTGCTCAATTTCATGGTGAGCACTATTTAGACTTTTTATTTGGTTCATCACTTGAATGGGTTACGGCAATTTCTAAAACTACACAAGATGAACCAGATTTAAGATTTTTTAGTAATGATTATTTTTATCAAAATGATTCTACAATTGTTTATGCAATAAACAAGAACAGTTATAACGAACCGACAAGATTCTTTAGAAATTTAAGCGAAAATAATCTAAATACAAAAATTGATTTATCAATTCCGTTCAAGCAATGGAATGATTTTAGTAGCAATATTAAACTTGGTGGTTATTACTTAAAGTCTGATAGGAAGTTTAGAGAAAGAAGATTTGAGTTAAGAGGTTCTAAAGCAAAATATAATGGTGATGCAAATAATTATTTTGTTGACCAAGCAGGTTTAATTGATACGACAAATGGTAGATATCTTTTTGGTAATTATGTCTATGATGCTTCAACCGATAGAAGTAATTACGATGGAGACCAAACAATAACAGCATTCTATGGAATGGTAGAATTACCAATTTTCAAGTCTCTTAAATTCGTTGGTGGTATTAGATATGAAGAAACTGACATGGAAGTTATGAGTCAAGATACAACTGAGAAAATTTCAATTCTTGAAAACATAGATTGGTTGCCCTCATTGAATTTTGTTTATAATGTTGACGAAAATATGAATTTACGTGCATCATTCAGTAGAACACTTGCACGACCGAATTTTAGAGAAATTTCTCCATTTCGTTCATTTAAATTTTTAGGTGACGACAATGAAGCTGGGAATCAAGATTTAACAAGAACTTTAGTTAACAATTATGATTTAAGGTGGGAATGGTTTTCACGACCGAATGAAATTTATGCTATCAGTGTTTTCTTTAAACAATTCCATGGTGCAATCGAAAGAGTTTATGATAACACACGTGAAATTTATACTTGGCAAAATGTTGATAACGGTTATGTGTATGGGACTGAATTTGAGATAAGAAAAAACCTTGACATAATAGCACCCTTCCTCTCGGATTTCCAATTTAATTTCAATTTCTCTTTTGTTTATTCTCAAGTTGATATTCCAACAATTGAATATGAACAACAGATTTTACCAAATCAACCGAATGCTGAAAAAACAAGGCCATTATATGGACAATCACCTTACATTGTTAATTTTGAATTATCTTATATAAATCCTGAAATAGGGTCTACTATTTCATTATTCTATAATATCTTTGGAAAGAGATTATCTGAAGTCATTATCGGTGCTACTCCTGATGTATATGAACAACCTTGTGGGATGCTTGATTTAACTGCATCACAAGATTTGTGGTATGGTTTCCAATTGAAATTGAGTGCTAAAAATATTCTGAATAGCCCTATAACGAAATCAATTAATTTCAAGGATAATGAATATGTATTTCACAAATATAGTTTAGGTAGAACATTTTCGGTTGGTATTAGTTATTCTTTATAAAAAAAATAATTTTGCTTTTTCAATATGTTTCTTTTTGATATCAATTTTAATATAAAAATAAATTAGTTACTAACAATTTTTTTATAAACTAACTTTGAGGAAAAGTATGAAAAGAAGTCTTCTGATGTTGTTGTTTTTGGTTTCATTTGTCTTATTTGGACAAGCAGGGAAACCAGAAAAAGTTATTACCGATGCTGATATTACTGCAACAAGTGGTAATGTTTTTTGGAGCAAGGATACTGTTTATGTACTTGATGGTTTTGTCTATGTCGAAGAGCCATCGGTTCTAACCATCCAAGCAGGAACAGTTGTAAAAGCAAAAGAGACACCAAGTGTTAGTGATGTAGCTTCAGCATTAATTATTTGCAGGGGTGCAAAAATTATTGCCGAGGGAACACGCAACGAACCAATCATATTCACAACTGAGTATGATGACACAGATTTACCCGATGATGGCACTGATACACAGGTTGATTTTACTCTTGACAGAGGACTATGGGGTGGATTAGTATTATTAGGCAATGGAAGATTAAATGTCGCAGATGAAAAAGTGGTTGAAGGACTTCCTGCAACTGAGCCAAGAGCAATGTATGGCAGAGGAGCTTCTAATTTTGATGATGAAGATAGTTCAGGTGTTTTAAGATATGTTTCGATTCGTTATACAGGAATTACTGTTGAATCTAACAAAGAATTACAAGGATTAACCTTAGGTTGTGTGGGAAGTAAAACCGTTATTGAATATATAGAATCCTTTTGCAGTGATGATGATGGATATGAATGGTTCGGTGGAACCGTAAATACAAAATATTTGATTGCTGCTTATGCAACAGATGATGGATTCGATTATGACCAAAGTTTTAGAGGTAAAGGTCAATTTTGGTTTGCTATTCAAGATACCGGTGTTGGTGACCATATTGGTGAGTGGGACAGTGGTGATGCAGGTGCTTTAACAAATGAACCATTATCTAAACCGGTTATTTTTAATGCGACATTCTTAGGTAGAGGAGCAACCGCTACAGGTGGTGATGATGCTATAAGAATGAAAGAATTTGCTGGTGGTGAAGTCTATAATAGTATTATTACAGATTTCGATAACGACTTTGTAAATGTTGATTCTGGTGCTGGTTCAACTTGCTATGACAGATTTGTTGCAGGTCAAATTAAATTTGAAAATAACTTAGTTTACAAGCCAAGTTCTACCTGGGAAGATATTTGCGTTAAGAAATTTATGTGGAATTATATGGGTAATTCTTCTAACAACAATACATTATCAGATCCACAGTTAACAAGTTTAAGCCGATCGGAAGGAAATAATTCTTTTGATCCTCGCCCAGTTGCAGGTGGTTTGGCCTACACTGCACCAAAGAAATCAGTTCCCGATAGTTGGTTTACAACAACATCTTATGTTGGTGCTTTCGGTGATGATTTATGGTATGCTCCTTGGTCTGCAATTTATCAAAACAATATTTCCGTTATTACATCAATTAAAGAAAATAAAAATTTAGTTGATATCCCAACAGATTATCAACTAATGCAAAACTATCCAAACCCATTCAATCCGACAACAAATATACAATTTGCATTACCAGAAGCTGGAAATGTGAAATTAACAATTTATAACATCCTCGGACAAGAAATACAAACATTAGTAAATAGTTATAAAGAAGCTGGCAATTATACCATTACTTGGAATGCAGAAAATCTTTCAAGTGGTACTTACATTTACAGATTAGAATCAAACTCAAAAGTACTTATCAACAAGATGACATTATTAAAATAATTTTGCCTCCCCTATGCAGTTTGATTAGAAGGGATACACGAGTATCCCTTTTTTTATTTTAAAATAAAATTGTAATTTGCAAGGTGTATCATAATAATTTTTAATTAAAATGAAAAAACTAAAATTAATCTTTATGCTTTTTCAAATTGCAGTTATCACATATTCTCAAATATTAAATTTACCTCCTCGTATCGATAGTGCAATGACGGGGAGTGAATTTGCTCAACTGGTTTGGAACTTTTCCAGAGTAGACAGAGAAGATGAGATTTACGCACAGGTAATAAGTGGAAATGTTCCTGAATTTCAAAGAAATTTAATACCAATCACATTCAGTCAGACAATCAATAGCACAGCTTATAATGTTACTTATTATGTATTACCGGATTATCTTGCTATCGGTTGTGATACGAATTATTTCCTAATTCCAATGACGCCAATTGTTGCACAAAAAATATGCAATAAAATTGGTTATACCATGACAAC
>JAFGPR010000045.1 GCA_016936095.1 Ignavibacteriales bacterium
ATAGTATGAATCAAAATTTGGATTAGTTTGCATCGCTAATTCATACATAGCAATAACTTCCTTAAAATCGGATTTTAACCACATTTCCATTACATATGCCTTACGAGCAATAAAATATCCGGAAGTTTCTTCTTCCTCTTTATACTGTATAGCCAAGTCATAAAAAGCAATGGCAGTATCAGCAATTATTTTCTTTTCATCTTCTGTGGTTGCTACAGAGTCATACATATACCATATACATACTTCCATTTTCTTGAATGGTTTGTACTGTAAAAAATTTGTTGGGTTATTGTTTACAACATTCCAACCGTGTGGATATGCACTTTTATAGTCGCCTTGTTTTTGAAATTCATAAAACAGACTAAACTCCTCAAGCAGTTTTTGAGGTGTTAAACTATCTTTTACAGATGGGGTTAACAATTTATTTGTTGAAGCAAATAAATTGAAACAGGTTGCCAACATGCAACTAATAACGATGATTAATTTTACCTTTTTCATTTTAATTTCTCCTTTATTATCTATCTGGCCGAATAAACCAAAGCTCACCAAAACTTAGAGTAATTGTAGCTTGGAAAATATTCTCTTTAACTAAATTCGATTCTGTCGTTCCTCTTACTCCGTATTGAAAACCTATATCCATTGTGTTAAATGTACCAAGTGGAAAAGAAAAACCTAATTGAAACGCTAACATGCTTAAATCCTGATTATTAATTCTATACTGAGTTTCCTCAAAAACTATGCCACCTCGTATAGCTATTTGTTCCCAGAATGATGGAACTCGCTTTATCAAATTTTGATATTCAATACCTAATGAATAACGATTTAAGTCTTTATAATACGATACATTTTTACCATATTTTTCAAATTTTGACCAAGGCTGATGCATATAATCAATAAGAAACAGATAATTATCCCATATTCTACAACTAATACCTAGTCCTAATCTGAATGGTAATTTAGTTTTATATTCGCCAATAGTCGTTTTTATTTCTCCTAAGGTAGTCGTTGAAAAATTTGATGAATCTGTTTCAAGTTCTCCGACATAATTAAAATTTGCACCTAATCGTAATTCATTTATCTCTGATAAATCAAATAACCTTGCCAAATTCATTGAGAGTAATCCAACACTAAGTCCTTTTCCTCTGTAATAATTCGATGTTCTGTATTCAACATCTTCATAAGTAGTGTTATCTATAAAATCAATATCAGAATAAGAGTTTATTTTCCCGACATAATATTCATAAGAAGCACCAATTGATATATTTAATGGAGTTAAGTAACTTAAACCAATATAAAATTTCGATAATCCTCCATCACCCTTAAAGCTTGATATATATGTTTCATTGAGAACATTATCTGTAAATTCATCTCTTACTTCATAATTAACATTTGAGTAAGGAACCAATCCACCAGAAATAACAATTCCTAAATCTCGGTCAATTGGAATAGCTCCAACAACTCCCTGAAACTTCGTTGATGAATACGATGCATCTGACTTCTCATCAGATAATTTAAATCCATTAAAATTTAATCCTGTTTCAAATCTTATTTCCTGCAAATTAAACCAACTTGCTGGATTATAATTATTTACACTCCTCATATCATAGATTGAAACAGCTGTTCCACCGAGAGATAATTTACGTGCAGAATTATCATAATAAATATTTCCAATACCAAAGCGACTATAAATTGAACCACCTTGTGCAAATAATTGAGATCCAAGAATAAAAGAAATTAAAATATATATAAAATTTTTCATAGTACTAATTTAATTATTTTATTGAATAAAAAATTGTAATTTTTGGTCTTAAATTTTCTGCTGCATTACTCCCCTTGAGAGCAATAATTGCTGCAGAAATATATTCATCATAGAGAGATAATCTCATCCCTTGATTTGATAGTCCATTTACCCATCGTTGAACTAAACTGGTTATATCACCAGTAAATTTATTTCCGCTTCTTGATAATTTGAAAGTCTCTATTGATAATATTTTATTCAAACTTATACTCTCGTAGGCTTCAACATAAATATAATTAGAAGCAATACTCCCGTTTTTTGTCGCTATTGTATCAACTGTAAATTCAAGAGTAGCTTTATGTATTCCAGAGTACTTTGGTAGATTAGATAAATCAAATTGAAGATTTGATCTTACTGGTATACCTCCAATTAAATAAATATTCTCTGGGATAGTAGCTGGAATATTACCTGTTACCACATGTGCATCAAGAGCATTTTTAACTACAATGGTATCCTGAAAAACTCCAGGTTTTTCAACAATCATTTTTAGTGTCGGAAAGTTCTTGTTTAGATCTGGATCGATTATATAAGCCGGAATACCAATACAAGATTCAAATCCTAAAATTTTATCTGAATTTGTACTTGACTTAAAATAAAGGCCAAAATTATCGCGAATGGTAGTATCAATTCGACTTTTAAGCCAGCGTAAAGTTAGATTGTTATCAATAGTCACTAAATAAGTTGAATCAGTGTGTGATTTATTTAAGATTACATCCTCTGCATAGCTTAGAACAGATAAACTATCCCGCATAAAACCAGTTGACCAGGGATTTGTTATCCTATATGCTGAAAAATCAAATGTATTACTATTCTCACCAAATGTATAATCCGTTGAAAACTCAATCCATGCATCGATAACTATTAAGCTGTCAGCTTCCAATGCACTTTCAATAGAATCGGGCATAACTTCCAAATTAGGATCATAAGGATAAAATTTAATTAAAAAAGAAGCTTCTAATCCTGCATGCTTTCCAAGTAATAATCTCGAAGCTCCACTAAGTCGAACTGTATCTAAAAAAGATACTGATGTCTGTGCAAGCGAGTCAGTTATTGAATCTATTTTTTTTATTTCTAATTTGGGAGGAGTTAATCCATCGCCGACAGAAGAAGGATCTTCATCGCAAGCATAAAGTAAAATTACAATTAAAAGAAGAAAGAAGAATTTAACGGTTTTCAAAATCTTTCACCTCAAGTCATTTTTAATAAATTCATATATTTCGTTAAAATTATTGGCTACAAAATTCGGAATTTTTTTTTGTTTTTCCAATACTAATAATTCACCACTATTATTTTCCCTTAAAATAAGACAAGTTTTAATTCCAGCATTTAGACCACATTCAACATCACTTGCCTTATCACCTACAAAATATGATTTCGATAAATCAACATTATGTTTTTTTTGTGCTTCAAAAATCATAAGCGGTGAAGGTTTTCTACACTTGCATTCTTCTTCTGAACTGAAATCAGGATGATGAATACAGTAATAGAACTCATCAATTGCAATATTACTTTTTTTTAAGAGTTCTTCTATCCTGCCGTTTACAATTTTAACATCATCTTCGGTCATTAATCCTTTTGCAACACCAGCTTGATTTGAAATCACAATTAACTTCATACCAAATTCATTTTTAATTCTGAGAAGATTGTTTGGAACGTCAGAATAAATAAAAATTTTATTTGGGTCGCCAATATAACCCGAATCAAAGTTAATTGTTCCATCTCTATCGAGGAATAAAGTAGGATTTGACATTAACCTAACCGACTAATTTTCTGTATAGATCTAGATATAATCCAGTAGAGTTTGTCCAAGAGAAGTTGCTTTTCATTCCGGACTTAGCCAGTTTTTCCCATAAAGTACGATCAGAATATAAAGTAATTGCTCGATTAATGGTCTTAATCATATCAGAAATAGAAAATTTTTCATAAACAAATCCATTACCTGAAAAGTCTTTTTCATCAAAATTTTTTATTGTATCAGCAAGACCACCGGTTTTTCGAACAATCGGAATCGTTCCGTACATTAAACCATACATTTGATTTAATCCGCAAGGTTCATACTTTGACGGAATTAAAATCATGTCACTACCAGCTTGAACAAGGTGGGCAAGGTTTTCATCAAAGCCGATCTGGCAGGCAAATTTATGATTTGATTTTTTTGTTTTCTCTTCGAAAAACTTTTTATATTTAAGTTCACCATCTCCTAATAGAATAAAATTTGCTTTTAATTTAAGTAATTCGTTAAAATCCTTCATTAAAAAATCAATTCCTTTTGATTCCGTTAAACGGGAAATAATACTTATTATTGGTATATTCTCATCATATTGGAAATTGAATTTTTCACACAAAGCCTTTTTGTTTATTCGCTTGTCTTCAAAATTCTTTACCGAATATTTCTTTGGTATTCTCTTATCTTTTTCAGGATTCCATACAACAGTATCTATTCCATTTAATATCCCGTAAAAATCATCCCTACGTTTACATAAAACATTTTTAAGACCAAAGCTAACATCCGGATCTGAACATAATTCATTAACATAATTCCCACTGACAGTATTTACCAAATCAGAATATAACAACCCTCCTTTTAAGAAATTTATTTTTCCATCAAATGATAATCCCTTGTCAGTTTTTAATTCTTTAGGAAGTTCTGTCTTGGCAAATGTTTCTGCCGGAAAAACGCCTTGATTTTCAAAATTATGAATTGTTAATAGTGTTTTAATGTTTTTTAGTTCTGGCACATCCTTGTAAACAGACTTAAGATAAATAGGAATTAATGCGCTTTGCCAATCATTACAATGAATAATGTCAGGAACCCAACCAAGTTTTAATATCAAAGCAAAAACAGATTTAGTTAACAAAATAAATCTTTCGTCATTATCTAAATAAGGTTTTCCATTTTTAGGGTCAGTGTAGATTCCTTTCCTGTTTGCAAAATAATCTTGGTTATCGAGGAAATATATTTGGACTCTTGTTTTTGTAGCAACTAAAAAACTAGAACGAAATGAAAACATTACTTTTTTACGATTGACTTCTTCGTACTCCTCCTTTAACCTGACAACCTCGTGAATTTTATGTCTTCTTTCGTCAATTAAAGCATACTTCGGAATAACTATTCTCACCTGGTGCCCCAATTCTTGCAATTTCAACGGTAAGGAACCGCTTACGTCTGCAACACCTCCTGTTTTAATAAAAGGTACAGCTTCCGGGGTTACAAATAATATTTTCAACATTTTCGATGAGTTCATACGCAAAACCTTATTTTTTAATTGCAAAATTACAAAATTTTTGACTTTTTGACAAAATAATTTGCATATTTATATTACATATTATATTTTATTAATTCAATTATTTAGGTTATTTATTTAGCATTTTAACCAGAGTTTATGTTCACTTTATTAAAAAGTCCTTCTCAAATAATATCTGTCTCAACTTCAGGTAAAAATTACAAGAGTGGAAGAAATATGAACGATATTGGAGTTTTGGAAAACCACTCTATTGTAATTGAGAATGAAATTATAAAAGATATTATTCCTAACAATTCAAATAATAAACATTCTTATGACAAAATTATTGACATTAAGGATAAAATAATTCTGCCAGGTCTTGTTGAATGCCATACTCATACCGCTTTTGCCGGTTCACGTGCTAATGAATTTAGACAAAGGTTACAAGGTAATAGTTATGAAGAAATCGCAAAATCAGGTGGAGGAATAAATACAACCGTTCAAGCTGTAAGAAAATTGTCTCTGGAAGAACTAATAAATTTAACCAAACCAAGAATTGATTATTTTATTTCGCAAGGAATAACCACTCTCGAAATTAAAAGTGGATACGGATTAAGTTACTATGATGAAATTAAAATATTACAAGCGGTAAATATTCTAAAAAAAAATTATCTAATTGATATCATTCCAACTTTTTTAGGTGCACATACTTTTCCAAGAGAATATAAAAATGACCATAAAAAATATATTGACATCATTATATCTGAGCAATTACCTTTTATTATGAAGAACAAACTTGCAGTTTTCTGTGATGCATTTTGCGAAAAGACGGCTTTCTCACCCGAACAAGTTGATAAAATATTTACAAGAGCTTCTGAGTTAGGATTTAAATTAAAATTACATTCTGACCAGTTTAATTCTATTGGTGGAATTGATATTGGAATTAAACATAAAGTAAAGAGCATTGACCACCTTGAAGTGATTACTGATGACGATATAAGAAAAATAACCAAAACAAAAATTGTTTCAGTGCTTTTACCTGGTGTTTCTTTTTTCCTTGACTATGGTTTTGCTCCTGCAAGAAAACTAATTGACAACGGAGCAATCGTTGCCTTATCAACAGATTACAATCCAGGCTCATCACATATTGCTAATTTAAACTTAATTATGAGTATCGCTGCTTTGAAAATGAAAATGACAATTGAAGAAACAATATCTGCAGTTACAATTAATGCAGCTAAAGCCTTAGATGTAAATAAAAAAGTAGGAAGCATTGAAATTGGTAAAAGAGCGGATTTTGCAATTTTCGAAACGAAAGAATATGCTGATATTATTTATAATGTTGGGAAAAATTTGGATTGTATGACAATTAAGAATGGACAAGTTATTTATAATAAAGAATAATTGTGAATTATAAATTATTAAAACTTAATATTTTAATAGTTAAATTGTAAAATTCTTGAAAAATAAATTTTAGAACAATAATTATTAAGGAATATAAATGAAATTAGTTGAATGCGTTCCAAATTTCTCAGAGGGGAGGGATAAAAATATTTTAAACCAAATCGCCGAAGCGATTAAATCGGTGAAAGGGATTAATCTTCTTGATATTGACCCGGGTGAAGCAACAAATCGAACAGTATTCACATTTGTAGGTACACCAGATAATATTGTTGATGGGGCATTTGAGGGAATCAAAAAAGCCGCTGAATTAATTGATATGTCAAAACATAAAGGTGAACATCCTCGTATGGGTGCAACCGATGTTTGTCCTTTCGTACCAGTGTCAGATGTTACAATGGAAGAATGTGCAGAACTCGCTAGAAAATTGGGAAAGCGCGTCGGAGATGAACTTGGTATTCCTATTTATCTATATGAAGAAGCAGCATCCAAACCAGAGCGAAAGAATCTGGCTGATGTTCGACAAAGTGAATATGAAGGTTTGAAAGAAAGATTTGAAGGAAAGGATAAAGATTACTGGAAACCTGATTTTGGACCTGCAAAATTCAATACAAAATCTGGAGCAACAGCAATAAGTGCAAGAGAATTTTTAATTGCATACAATATAAATTTCAATACAAAAGATAAAAAACCTGTTCACGATATCGCTTTGAATATCAGAGAAGCAGGACGATCAAAAAGAGATGAAAACGGAAAAATGGTAAAAGATGAAAATGGTAATACTGTCAAAGTTCCTGGAACTTTTAAATACGTTAAAGCAATTGGGTGGGTTATTCCTGAATA
>JAFGPR010000046.1 GCA_016936095.1 Ignavibacteriales bacterium
AAATGACATTGGAATTAATTAGTCATACTTCTTTTTTCTGGCTAATAATATTCTTAATAACATTTTTCATTTCGCATCTGATTCGGGCAATTAGGTGGAAGATAATTATTAATTCTGTTAAACCACATACATCTTTAATAAATCTTTTTGGTGCATTGATGGTTGGTTATGGTGTGAATAATGCAATTCCTCGATTGGGAGAAGTATATCGCGCTGCATTTATTGGAAGGTGGGAGGGGTTGTCTCGGACTTCAATGTTTGGTGCAGTAATTCTTGAAAGGGTGATTGACATCATTTCGTTGCTTATTTGTGTTTTTATTGCCGTCTTAATTTACAATGGCAACTTATATGCGGATGTACCTTGGCTTATGACAACTGTTTATATTGTTGGCATATTTATCTTTGTAGTTTTATTGCTTATTATACTTTTAGTTAAATTCAAAGAGAAATTTTACAATGCAATTGTAAAGTTCATTGGAAGATTTTCTCAGAGATTTGCAAAAAAATCATCATATATCTTCGGAATGTTGTTAGAAGGTTTTTCAAGTCTTAAAGGTTTCAAGAATTACATTTATACAATAATATTATCCGCTGCTATAATGCTCGTGTATGCTTTGAATGCATATTTTGGCTTTTTTATGTTGAATATGTCACCTGTTGATTTTAATATGGCTTTTATTTTAATGACTATTGGTGCATTCGGAGTTGTTTTCCCGACACCAGGGGGACTTGGTTCGTATCATTTAATCGTAATTTCAGTTTTAGTTCATTTGTTTAATTTCTCAAATGAAGTCGGTTCTGCATATGCACTGTTAACCCATTCAATCGGATATATTACCTTTATTCTTTCAATGTTTGTAATGTTATATATTATCAATAGAAGACAATTCAAATTAGGTGCTAAGAAGGAAAATTTCTTTAGTGTATTCAAATTAAAAGCAGATGAAAAATGAAAAAATATTTTTTTATAATTTTGCTTATTACAATTTCTCTCCAAGCACAATTTGACTTTGCTGTTTCAATGGGTATTCACGCTGTTCATAATCCCTCGCTGCGGGATTATGTAAATACAAATTTTGCATCTAGTGAAGAGCAATTATCTACATTCAATGCTACTGCAATGTTCAAAGGTGAATGTGATTATACTGTTTCAAATAATTTTCAGGTAGGTATAGAATACGGTTTACAAATTTATTCTTTCAATACTTCATTTGCAGGAATTGGCACTTACGATATATCATACTTCCATCACAAACCTTCAGTTCTGGCATTTTATGTAATTTCAGGTGAAGGATATAAATTTAAATTTGGCGGCGGTGTAGGTTATAGAATAATTTCAGTTGATGAACAATTGCCTACTAGTACTCTCGAGTACAATTATAAATCTTCAGGGTTGGGATTTGTTGGAAAAGCACAAGCCCATACATCGTTGGGCGGAAATTTTTATGTATTCTTGGAATTGGATGCAAGATATGATTTACCCGGTGAACCTGAAAATAATGGAAAGAAAATTGAAAATATTGTTTTGGATGAGACAGTTAATTTCAATTCGCTCTCAATTGGATTAAATATAGGCATTTCACTCTTTTTATAGGATAAAATCATGAATATTCTAGAAGCAATTTTCTTGGGAATAGTGCAAGGACTAACCGAATTTTTACCAATCAGCAGTACTGGGCATTTGACTCTTTCAGGTAAATTAATGAATTTAATCTCAACAAATAATCCCGAACATTGGACTGCTTTTATTGCAGTAATTCAACTTGGAACTTTACTTGCGATTGTAATATATTTTTGGAAAGATTTGTGGAGAATATTTTTTTCCTTCATATCCGAAAATTTTAAAAACAGGAAACGGTTCTCTAATCAAAATCTTGACTCACAGATGGGATGGTATATTATTATTGGTTCTATTCCAGTGATTGTCGTTGGATTGCTATTTAAGGACACAATAGAAGGAGCATTGACAAAAAATTTATATGTGATTGCTGGCAGTTTGATTACACTTGGAATAATATTAGCCATAGCCGAAAAAATTGGAAAGTTTAATAAAGAGATGAAAGATATAAAATGGTATCATTCAATAATTGTTGGAATAGGGCAGACGCTTGCATTAATACCTGGTTCATCTCGATCGGGAACAACAATTACCGCAGGATTATTCATCGGATTAAATAGAGAAACTGCTGCAAGATTTTCATTTTTACTAAGTGTGCCAGCAATACTTGGAAGCGGTTTATTCGAATTTTATCAAGCACTTGAATACATTGACAAATCACAGTTACTTATGATGGGTGTCTCAACCATCTTTGCTGCAATTAGCGGTTATCTCACAATTGAATTTTTGTTAAGATTTTTAAGAAAGCATTCTACATTTATCTTTGTGTATTACAGGATAATTATTGGGGGTGTTATATTATTATTGATAGCTTTGAATGTGATATTACCATAAGTAAAACCTTGCTGAAGCAAGGTGTTAATAAGAAAGTAGGAATATCATTAAATGTTTTTATGCTATAGAAAAATGTAACCATATTTCCTTGCAAAAAAAACCTTCGAGGGTTTCTCCCCGAAGGTTTTTTTTATATTATTATTACTTACTCTCCAACAGTAATTCTTATTCCCTCTGAATGTGAAGTAAATTCTGGGGCATACATACATTGAATTGTTGTTATTCCATTTGAGAAATCCCCTTCGTGGAAAACTCGCAATGGATACTCAAATACATAAGTTCCTTTTGGTAACCAAGAAATGAAGAAGTTGGTAGATTATTCGTCAACATATATTTATCTTTTATAATAATTTTTCCGTAATGTTTTTTAATTGCTTTTATGATTTCTTTTCGATTATATTAAGGGTGCCGTCACTATTTATTTCTATATAACAAATACTACTCGAATCAAAATGTCGTTTTAATCTCTCAATGATTTTTCCAAAAATGTTGATTATAGAATTTGTCGAGACGTTGTCAAGATTTACTTTAATCAATTTTTTTGGCGTTTGATTTATAAAATGGCTATCTTTAAAATCGCGGTCCTTAGTTAGAACAACAAAATCATTTTTGTCTACATATTTACAAATATCTTGGTCTTTTGTATTCCACCTGTCAAGTATCTGATTTATATGCTTTGTTTCAATTCCCTTCTCAGATAGAAATTTAGAGACCTTAATTGCAATATGAACATCACAAAGAATTTTCATCAAGCAGCTACTTCGATAGTTGAACCACTCACTACCAATCGAGCGTAATTTAGACAAGCTAAAATGTCTTCTTTCTCTAATTCGGGGTGGTCAGTCAAAATTTCTTCCACTGTCATTTCGGATGATAATAAATCAAGTATAACCTCGACAGGCCATCGCATATTTCTGACACATGGTTTTCCGTGACATATTTCGGGGTTAAGTGTTATCCGTTCTAAATATTTTTGTTTCATTTTATACCTCAAAAAAGTAGATATAATCAATTAAAATTAAATTTCCACACAACAAATTTACAAATATTCTGAAATAAAAATGCCACCCAAACGGATGGCATTTCTGAATTATTGTTTTTTCTAATTTATTCTCCAACAGTTAACCTTATTCCCTCCGAATGTGATGTAAATTCTGGAGCATACATACATTGAATTGTTGTTATTCCATTTGAGAAATCTCCTTCATGGAAAACTCGCAATGGATACTCAAATACATAAGTTCCTTTTGGCAACCAAGAAATGAAGAAGTTTGTTGAAGCATCACGAGTACTTTCATAATAACCTAAACCACCCTGATATTTGAATCTGGATATTACATTCAATGGTTCAAATCCGGCAGCACGCATATCTTTCATGTGAACAAATTCCATCTCTCGGTCAACTCGTAATTCAATTCTGACAATAAGCTTATCACCTGGTTTTAGCTTAGTGCCTTTTTCAACAGGAAGAAGAACCGGACCAGTATCGCTTGTCTTTTCAATAAACACTTTCTTGTTCAATTTTAAAGGCGTCTCGTGAGGAGTAATTTTATCTAACTGCTCGAAATACTGCCAGTAAACTGCACCCCAACTAACACCTACATTTTTCTTCTCAACCTTGATGTTACCCATATCATTTGTTATTTCATTCTTATCCCACGATGTCTTGAAGTATCCTGTGCCTGATTCAACTTTTATTTCAGGATCTGTCATTGGATCAATTGTATATTTTCCAATTTGTATTTCTACATTCGGTTCGGTATCTAACCAGTCTGTTCCGCTGATCAGTAAAGCATAGCAAGCATCCGATGTTGCTTTTGTTGTTGACCAAGAATTTGTTTGTTTATTTTTTAATAACCATACTCTCATAGCATCAACCGATTCAAGATCCTTTGCGACTTCATCAAATACTTCGATAAGTAACGCTTGTGTTTCGATTGGTGCTTCATACCAATACCAGCCACCGATATTATCTTTCCAGTACATTCCAAGTTCTTCGTTTTGTTGAGAACGTTCTTTCAATGATTTTATAATATCCATTGCAGTTGATTTCTCATCGTAGCGGTGCAGAGCTATGCAAATCATTCCCTGCATATATGTACTTTTATTCAGCCAGTATTTCTTTGCTTGTCCTTTGTAATATTCAAATACTTTTTCTGTTTCGCTATTCATTTCTTTATCGAAGAAACTTCGGACATATAAATATTGTATCTGTATATATCCGAGATGATCCTTTTCTAAATCGACTTTCCATCTTAATAATTCTTTATAATCGTCAACGATCCAATAATCAAGATATTCAATTGCTTTTTCAAGTTTATCATCCATATTTAAGTTTGATGTATTGTAATCAATATTCAATTTTTGGAGATGTGCAAAACCCGTAACAATATATTGAGTAATATATCGGTTGTCCCTATCACCTGGGAACCAAGGGAAACCACCATTTGACAATTGCATATCCATAAGTTTTTTTAGAGCAGATGCCTTTTCACGAGCCATCATATTTAAATCGAACAATAAACCGACTCTCTTCTTTTGTTCTGTCTCATTTTGCGCTTGCATTACCCAAGGTGTCTCTTCAAGTAGCAAGGACTTTAATTCTTGATTCTTTTCAAGATTTGAAAGTAATGCATCTTTATCAACCGATTTCCATTGCTCAAATACTTTCTTTATCTTCGGACTAGAATTTGCAATGTGTGTCGCAATGCTGTTAGCATATAATCTATTAAAAGTTTGTTCAGAACATTCGTAAGGATATTCCATCATGTAAGGTAATGCTTGAATTGCATACCAAGCAGGATTAGATGTAAATTCCAGAGTATATTTGAAATGCTTGAGTGTAGTAGATTTATTTTCTAATAATTTTGTAAATTTAAATTCTTTAGTTGTCTTACCGCGAATTGGTAATGGTAAAGATTCTGTAACAAGCATTCTATTGACAAGAACAGGAAGAGTTGATTCTTCGCCATCAGAGAATTTATCTGTTTTTGCAATAACGCGATATGTAACAGCATTGTATCCTTCGGGTATTTTCAATTTCCATTTTAATCCTTCGCTCTGTTCTTTCTTGACGTTAAATGAAATTTCAGGTTTTGTATTTCCAAATTCTTTGTCAATAGGTTTCATAGTCAGAGCATCAAACAATTGCAATATAGCTGTCCCTTGCAAATCAGTTTCAGCAAGATTAGAAACTTTAGCAGTGAATACAATTTCGTCATTCTCTCTGAAGAATCTTGGTGGATTAGGGAATACCATCAAATCTTTTTGCGTAACTGTTTCACCAGAAAGTAAACCATATTTCAAATCTTTAGTATGAGCAAAACTTAAGAATTTCCATCTCGTCAATGCTTCGGGTATTGTAAAGTTGATAATTATTTTTCCTTCTGCATCTGTCTCAAGATGTGGATAAAAGAATGCTGTTTCGTTTAAGTTAGTTCTGACTTGAACACCACTGTAATCACCTGTCTGTGGTTGTTGTTCAACCGTTTCACCATTCTTTTTACCGCTTGTTTCATCTCCATTTAATTTCTTTACAGTTTCAGTTTTATCAGTCATAGTTGGAGGAGGAGGTGGCGCTTCGGTTTCTTCTTTTTCGAGACAATAACAAGCATCTTCTTCGTATAAAACTCCACCTTTTCTGTATCCATCAAAACCATAATAACCAAAATAATAACCAAAATAATTCAAAGATTCATAAGTTCTTGAAACACCCGTTACCCAATCATTCCAATCTTTTTGGTAAAGACTTGAATAGGTCTGCTCGAATCCTTTCGATACATACCAATTGTATTGAGAATAATATGAAGGATAAATGTTAAAATAAAAAGAATTAGCACGAAAAACATCAAGGGAAGCATCGTATAATGTAGCAACCATTTCTGCGGCTAATTTCTCACCTTCAGGTCCACTGATTTTTATTTTCCATTGCTCGTCTTGACCGGGAGCGAGTTTATCGCGGAATGTTTCAAACTCCAGTTTCAATTGTTTGTTCGTCCAAGGAACGTAAACATATTTTGTTGTTGAAAAACTTCTGCTGTTTTTTACGAAAGTAAAATGCACGAAGAAATTGCCTCTGTGTTTTTCTTCGACAGGTATTTCAATGATTCGCTTTTCTTTATTCAGTTCAACCCATTCTTTTGTTACAATTTTCTTATCGTGTTCTACTTCATATAAAACGCGAATATTTTCTTCTGCTGTTCCTATGCTGAATTTTGCAAATTCACCCGGCTCTGCTTTAATTTTAATATCTTCTATCCAACAAGTTCTGTTCAATGGGACTTGCTTTGAAGTCTCATCGCTAAGGACAAAATATTTTACGATCTCGACATCAGCACCGTATTTATCCTTCGTTTTTAATTCTAAAACATATTGACCTTGAGTCCAATTTTTCAATTCTGAAATTTTTAATTTTTTCTCTTCTTTTGTGTCGAATTGAACATCCAAAACCTTCTGCGATTTATTCCATTTTGCCTCTATATTTTCGTCTGCATAGATATCATTTGGGAAAAGTTTATCGTATTCTTCTTTTGTCATTACAAACTGGTCGGGTTGTTCCCAATATCTATTTCTGAATATTTTATTCGGTTCATCAAGTTTATGAATTGTTATTGTTCCTGATGCTGGTTCAAATTCACCATTTAAATTTCTTGTTATTATTTCTTGTTCAAATTCTTTATCCTTAAAAACGATTGCAGGCATATTTAAACTTACTGATAAAGCAATATAACCTACATTAACATAAGTTGTAGAGCTTCTGGTTTCTCCAGTAATATCTACCACATCAGAATAAACTGTGTAGGTAAATTGCGGTTTGTATTTCTTATCGAGTGATAAATCAGGAATTGCTTCAAATTTAATCTCAAATTTTCCTTTATCATCTGTAGAGGTTACACCACTTGTAATTTCCATATC
>JAFGPR010000047.1 GCA_016936095.1 Ignavibacteriales bacterium
AGAAATAATAACTTTAGTAGATGATTTTCTCGAAGCAGGCATTTATGAGATTGAATTCAATGCTGAAAACTTATCAAGTGGAATTTATTTTTACAGAATAGATACTAAATTGTGGGATAAGACAAGAAGTATGATATTTATGAAATAAATATTTAAAGGCTGACAAAATTATTTTGCCAGCCTTTATCAGAATTTAACTAATTACTTTTACCTGTCGTTAGTTCCTTTACTAAATTATCAGTTTTGTAGATATATTTTAACGCTTCCATTAATCCCCAAGAATCAGTTGCAACAGTTCTGTTATTGATTGGTAAAAATATGAAATAACCCGGCAAACTCTCCATATTACCATCGTGTACCAATCCGACTATTTCACCTTTTGTATTTATTACAGAACTGCCTGAGTTACCTCCTACGATATCGTTTGTTGATGCAAAACCAACGGGGATAGACAAATCTAATTCGGGTGGTGGTACCTGCCATCTTTCGTGCAAACCCCAAGGATATGTTTTTCCACCAAATGAATAATATCTGTCATACAATCCATAGAATGTGCATTTACTAGGTGCGATTGTTCCATTGTATTCATATCCTTTTATTACACCATCTTGCAATCGTATCGAACCTGTTGCATCTGGTGAAATTTTATCACCATAGACTTTATAAGCAATCTGGCCAAGCAATTGATTTAAAACGGATACGGTATTATAGATTTCATCCATCTTAGTTTTTAGTTCATTTCCTTTATTGCGTGTTTTTAAAATGTATGAAATGAAAGGATCTTTAGAATTTAATATCTCATCAGGAGTTGATTCGATAAATGTTTTTATTTTTTCATTAGAAGTCAGACTTGAATTTTCTAATAAATAATTAACTGCATCATTTCCAGTTTTGCCATTGAATATATCTTTTACTAAATTATGCTCTACACCAAGGCAACTAACAATATATTTTACATACGCCAGAAGAATCCTATCCTGAAGCTCATATTCAAATTTGTTTGAACATAAATCAGTTTTTGTCTTTTCGATTTGTTCGATTTGATAGGCTGCTTTTCTACTACTTTCAGGTAACTTCATTTGTTCTGCATACTCAATCACTTTGTTTGCAATTGTAAAATAAATAGGCAAACTATATCTTGGTAAACGATAAGCAATATTTTCTTTGTGATATTTTTTTGCTTCCTCGAATACAGTTTTTAAATTATTCCATACATCACCATATTGTTCTTTCAATTCTGGATCAGTATTAACATATTCAATTAATTTTTCTTCAAAATCTTTTTTCTTTTTCATTATATATTCATCTTTTAGACCTACCAATCGGCCGGCATAAGATTTTCGGGCATTGCCCCAACCGAGTACTGAGTTCAATAATTCCGACTCTCTTTCCGGATGATTTTCGAACATATAAAAGTACGCATCGTAAAGTCCGTTGAATAAGATTAATTGATATGGGATTATGTAATCACGCATAAATTCTAATTGAGCAACAGATAACAATCTGTCAGTATTACCGGGTCTTCCAACGACAAAAATTAATTCGTCTTCAACTGCACCTTTTTCGCTCCACTTGAAGTAGTGCTCTGTTTTAATTGGCTCGCCATTCTCATAAGCACGATAAAAAGCAAAGTCCAATTCATAGCGTGGATAAGTAAAATTATCCCAGTCCCAGCCTGTTGCAGCAATTTGAAAATCAGGCGACATAACTAATCGGACATCGTCAAACCTTTTATAACAATACATTGAATATTTGCCTCCATTGTAAAGAGGAATTACTGAACAGAGCAAACTTGTTTCTTTGCTGTATTGTTCTTCAAGTTCCTTAATTTTTTTATTACAGAGTTGAACCTTTTCGTCATCATTATTTCCTTTATTCATTTCATCAAAAATTTCTTGAGAAACGTCTTCAATTGTTATCAATTGGTCAACAGTCAGTTTTGGTATTTTTCTTTCCTCTTCCAATGTAGATGCATAGAAACCATCGCGTAAAAGATTTTCACCTTCTTTCTGAACATCAATTAATTGTCCCCGCCCGCAATGATGGTTTGTCATAATTAATCCATCTGCAGAAACAAAAGCAGCTGAGCAGCCTCCACCAAATTCTAATGCTGATTTCTGAATGTGTTCAAGCCATTCTTCTGAAGGTTGGAATCCATATTCACTTTCAAAATAATTGAAGGGTATATTATCGAATGTCCACATCCTTCCTAAGTCTGTCAGACTTGATGATACTGTATCAATATTTAGGGGTTCATAAATACTGATTTGAGAATAAATATTTACAATCGAAAAGAATGTAAAGATAAAAAATAAATGAAAATATTGAACTTTTATTTTCAGCATGTTATTACCTCTAAATTAATGTCAGAATATAAAATTTTCTTTGAAAAATATTTGAAATTGATTTTATAAAATGTTAAGAACAAAATAAATTAAAAATATCAAAAACAAAAAAGAGTCTCCAATGCAAAATAATAAAATTAATAAAATAAAAAAATTAATAAAATAAATCTAACAAGGTTACTACTTATTCCATGTATAATCAATTAGCATATTTTAACCGATTTATACTATTATCCAAAATTATAAGAATAGCTAAATTGCATAAGAAAAAATGAATTATTAGAACAATTTATAACATGAAAAAGAACAGCTTATTGGTTATTGTGTTTGTGATATTCTTTTATACGTTGTGCAGTTCAAGCCATCTTAGCATCTCTTTAATACTACTAGTAGCTAAAGCAATACTTGTATCTGCTGCACCATAATATATATTGATGGAATCTCCATCATTATCGATAGTATAGCCGCAAGGAAACACGACATTTCCAACATCACCTCTTTGCTCGTAAGATTCTTCAGGGGCGAATATCCATTCATCCCCGCGTTTAATCAGGATTTCCGGTTTTTCCAAATCAAATAGTGCAAGACCCAATCTATAAATGCATCCAGCACAAGATTGCCTTACTCCATGATAAATCACCAACCAACCAAAAGGTGTCTCAATCGGTGGAGGTGAAAGACCAATTTTATTTGCATCCCACCATGCACCTTTTCTAGCATTCATCATCAAAACGTGTTTTCCCCAATTTATAAGGTCAGGTGAATATGAAATCCACATATGTGCTCTTGCCGCACTTACAGGACGATGAACCATTGCCCAATTGCCGTTAATTCGATATGGTAAAAGCGCTGCATCTTTATCTTCCGGAGATAGGATAATTCCATAACGTTCGAAATTTCTGAAATCTTCTGTGAGAGCCAAAGCAACACCCGGACCATCGCGTGTATATGCAGTATAAACGATAACATACTTTTTTAATTCAGGTACGAAAGTAATTCGCGGATCTTCGATGCCCCACAATTCCTCCGGATAATTATCCGGATCAGGCAATAGAGTTGGTTGCTGATCAATTTGCCAGCTATCTATACCATTTGCAGATCGGGCAGCACAAAAGTGAGAAAGTCCCCGACGATCTTCTACACGACACAAAAGTAATGTCGTTCCATCATGCAACAATGTAGCACCTGCATTGAATACACTATTTATAGGATATGACCAATTTTCTGCTGTAAGAATTGGATTTTGTTTATTACGGTGAAAAAGTTCCGTATGTTGATTTTTCATTTTAATAACTCCATAGATAAATGTATCTGTTCTGTCAAGCGCAACTCCAATAGGGATTGAAGAAAAGCTAAAGTTGATTCTGCCCCTTGGTTTTCATTCAATCGGTCTGAATGTAATCCATCCCGACAACCTCCGGTTGTAGGATCGTAAATTGGAAGATTTAAATCATTTCGTCCTAGGAACCATTCAAAGGCACGACGGGCTTCTTTGTTCCAGAATTTGTCCCCGGTAATTTTGAAAGCTTCGAGACATGCCGATACCTTTGCTTGGGCCTCAATAGGTTGTTGATCAAAACGAGCTCGCTCTTTCCCTTTCTGATAAAAACCATTAGATCCAATCGGAACAAAATGCCCTTCATTTGAACGATGCAAATCTGCAAGCCAGTTTAGTGACTCTAATCCGGCTTCGGTCATTTCATTATTTGGAATTGACTTACCACAGATGAGTAAAGCATGCGGCAGTGCAGCATTGCAATATGAAAGCTCTTTTTCGTACCAGCGCCAATCTTCAGAACGATTATTTTGATATAATGTCATGAGCCGTCCTGCCAATTCATTCTGTACATTGCTCGCCCTGCGGTCACCGGCAAATTTTTGTAAATACTCGTAAATGCCAATTAGAGCAAATGCCCAAGCCCGTGGGCTGCTGGTTTGGAGAATAATAGGTAATGTTTGCTCAAACAACCAACCTGCCATACTGTTGAATGCTGGTGTATGAGAATGACTTAATAATGTTCCTAATGCTAAAAGTGCACGACCCTGGCTATCATCCGATCCAGTATCTTCTAACCAATTGCGCTGATAATCCATGAAATTTCGAAAACTTTTAGTTTTATCGTTGAATGCAAATCCAAGGAAAGCAAGATAGCGGGAGGTTAATCCCAAACTTTCACTTTTGCCCATTTCACCTAAGAGAATACTTACTAAAAGAGCCCGGGCGTTATCGTCCGTGGTATAGCCATGAGAATAATTTGGTACCGTAAAAAGTGCATGTTGAAGCATACCGGTATCGTCGGTCATGTTTTTTAAATGATTAAGTATGATCGGAGGTAATTCCCATGGATGTTTATCCAATGCTTTGACGCTTAAATTAGGCGGAATATAATGCCTTCGCTCTGCACGTGCACGTTTAAAGCTTTCCATATAACGTTGTGCCACTTCAGACCAAATCATAGCTCGTCCAAAATTATAAGCACGTTTGCGCATTGCATGCCGCTCAGCTTCATTTTCCAGTAAGTTGATTACTTGCTCAGCCAATGCAACTGGATCTCGGAATGGAACCAGCACACCTCTTCCATCTGAAAGAACCTCTTGTGCATACCAATATGGTGTAGAAATAACTGCTTTGCCAGCTCCTAAAGTATAAGCTAAAGTTCCTGATGTTATCTGTGCCTCGTTGAGATAAGGTGTAATATAAATGTCTGCAGCACTAATAAATTCAGTAAGTTCTTCCAAGCTGACAAAACGATTGTAAAAGATAACATTGCTTTCCACACCTTTCTGTTGAGCAAGCCATTGCAAAGATAATCGGTATGTTTCGCCTTCGTGCTGAATAACATGAGGATGTGTTGCACCAACGACGATATAAACAACATCGGGATAACGGGTAATAATGTCAGGTAGTGCTGATATAACATTCTCAATTCCTTTATTCGACGAGAGTAAACCAAAACTTAGTAAAACAATTTTGCCTTCAACTCCAAATAAATCTTTATTAAAACTTGGATCCACGAATGATACATCCGGAATACCATGTGGTATCAGATCGATCTTTTCCTTAGGAACATCATAAATATCTTGAAGAAATTCGGAACCGCGTTCACTCATAACTACCAAACGATCAGATAATGCTGCAACTTCTTCCAATACCCGCCGCTGATCTTGGCTAGGATTTTTTAGAATTGTATGCAAAGTCGTAACGATCGGCATGCGTAATTCGCGCAACAGCGCCAGAATGTGGCTTCCTGCTTTTCCACCGAATATTCCATACTCGAATTGCAAACATACCAAGTCAACATTATTGATATTTAAAAAATCAGAAGCTCTCAGGTAAGAATCAATATCTTTCTCTGTGAGTTCAAACCTAACCCGAGTTGGATAAGCATAACCGGTTATTGCATCGTTGACCGGTAGCGCAATGCATGTTGTTTCACTGTATTGTTTAGCTATTGATTCGCATAAATCTGTTGTAAATGTTGCAATTCCGCATTGGCGCGGTAAATAATTTCCAATGAAGGCAATCCGGTTGAGTGTTGATTTTGAAATACTATTTTTCATAACTTATGTTTGTCTTTTATTATAAAACATTTTTAAAATATTAAAATTACTGTTCATGCTTTTTAAACTTGAATTCTTCCAAATATATTTGAATGTTAATTTTCTGTTCTGTTCTTACGGAATGCACACTCGGAAAATCATTCGGATATCGATCACTATAGTAAACCAAATGCTCGAAACCAATACTAACATTGTCAAAAATATTGAATGCGATTCTAGGTTTAATTAGTCCAACGAAACTATTTCCCGGAACTCCCACATAAGTATGGAACCACCAATAATAACCAATAAATGAAATACTCATCCAACCACCTAAATTTAAAGTCGTTTCAAGTCTCCCTTCTGCTCCACCGCAGTAATTGTAATCTTGAACCTGTGTGGTATCAGGACCAAAACGACCACTGAGTCCGCCGAATGGCATAATATCAATATGAAGATTTGTATAAAGGTTTGAACTTTTGCTAATTGGCAGTTTAGAAATAATTCCTGGCCCAAAAGCAATAGTACCTATTTCATAGGTTTTATTATCAAAAAAGTTCATATTTTGAAATACTCCAACCAACATTTCAAAATTACCTGATTTACTATTCTCACCAAACAAAATTCCAGATCCACTTACATTATTAAGAATTTTTCGTCCAACTCCAAAATCGAGATCTGTCCTGATCTTGAAATAATCAAAAGGTTTCCGTGATCTTTTTTCAAATGGATTTCCGTAATCGAGATGAATATTGAAGTTAAGACTATTACTTCCTTGCTTATTAATTTTCACTCCTTCATTAATCCTATGATACCCACCTGATAATGTAATGTTAAGAGGCTCTTTCTGATATACTTCTTCTTTTGTTGTCCTAGTAAGTTTCCCTTCTAAAAGTCTGCTTATAAACCTTGAGGGTGTAATAATAGCAGCTGCGAATTCACGGAAAAATCTATCCGCTCCCGTTGTTTGATCATCAAGAATATTTGAACCCAATCGGTAAAATATTTCTCCAAGAAAAATGCCGTTAACTGTAGTATTAATTACATCGTTATATGAGGGCAATGTATTTTCCCCGAAATACTCCCATTCTAAACTGCCAAGGACTGTAAAGGGAGCAGATTCGAAGAAAGAATAACCATTTGCACGAGCAGAATTATAATACATTGACCCTGAAAAAGGATGGAAGAAATGATTCATGGCAAATCTGTCAATATCCCATTCCCATCCCGTTTTTAGATTATGATTCCATGAATTAAATCCTACATTTGAGAAATCATAATTGAAGAGATACCTATCAATTAAAAGTGTTGTAACATTAACAAGGGTTACTTCAAGTGCAGCGGTCCATAAAGAAGTTTTTTCGTTATAAAACGGATTGTCATTCAGCAAATCACCATACATATTGTACTTTGTAGAATCGTATAATGAAGAATAACCAACCTCTGGAAATGATGTTTTAAAAGGATCGCGAGCTAAAGTAAAAAAATGATTATTCTCATTCATTGATATCTGTTTGTCTAAACACAGATTTTGATTGAGGGGCATCTTTTCATTAAACGCTAATTTAAATTGCGCTTGAAGTGAAATTGAAATTAAAAATATAATAAACAAAAAGTATACATTTTTCATTGCCTTCCTCCCAAAGATTAGAAAAAATAATTTTTGCTTAATATGAATCAATAAAACAATTCGTAATAATCGTGCTTATTACTTTTAAACTTATTAAAATGTTATAACAAATTAAGCATAATAATTAAATAAAACAACAGTTGTCTTACTAAATGGAAGTAACCATTTTTAGAAAATTATTGTAAGCAAGGTAGGACATTTAAATGTCTCTATGTTATCGTACTCCGAATTAATTCCGATTAATGCATATTTTCTTTAATAGTTTTATAAATAAAATAATTTGTCCTGTGTATTTCTATACTCAATTAGATGGTAATATAAATTATGGTCTAGTTTCTTAAATAAATTATGAATATAATAATCTTTTCGACGTTAAAATTAATTTTATTGTATATTTATTAGCCCAATCTCTTAGGATATTTTCTTGGATAATTCCCTTAGGAGCAACAATTGTATTTATTCCAGACGTGGCTGCTTTTTGGAAAGCGTCCTCATGGGTGAACCGTCCATCAGAAATTAGTAAAGAACCATTTAGCGATTCTTGATTACAGTGACGTACAGCAGTATCTACTGCCCAAAATCTTGTTATTTCAGCGTTACTGATTGCTAATGTCTTACCATCTTTAATAATTGCAACAGCATTTGTTTTAGCATATTTAATTATCGTTAAGCCCCAGATAATATTTTCTTTAAATTCTTTCTCAGTAAAATCCTTCGATGAACAATTAATAAATTTAAGTTTTAACTCTTCATCATATAGTTTTTTATAACTCTGAATTAATTTTGCACCAGCTATTGATCTTTCCTCGAAAGAATAATTTGAATTATATGAAAAATCTTTTGGAGTTTGGACTAAAATTATTTTTGTATTATCCTTGAAATAATCTATGCAAGAAGAATCAAATGAAGGAGCAATTATTGCTGTTAAGAAAAGCTCCTTTAACAAGTTTTGTATCTTTGAATCTATATGAAAGTTTGTTGCCAATAAAGATCCAAATATACCATCATTATCTGAATTTATTATTTTTTCAATTGCATGTAAAGGTTCATCAGAGTTAGCTGCAATTGCTGGATTTGTATGTTTTGTACATAAAACTGTTGGATGAGAAGCAAATTCACTTATTATTCGAATTGTAGAGTCTATGTCTAAAATATTGTTGTAAGATAAAATTCTTGAATCAGTTAAAAATTCCAAATTCGCAAAATTATATGGAGGAATTAAACCAGAATTATTATTATATACTAAAAATGATTTAGTGATATCCGGATTCATCCCATATCTTAGTTTTTTATCAACAAATCTATTATCACGATTTTGTAATATTGTATTCACAGCAAAAGCAAACCCTTTCTCTTTTACATCCTTAGTAGCAAATTTTGAAACGGATTTTACTTCTTCTTTAGCATTACCCATCGCAATTCCAAAACCTGCCCACTTTATCATATCGATATCATTATATGAATCACCAATTGCGAAAAAATCCATACTATTAATTCCTAAATACTCTGATAAAAATTCTAATGATTTTTTTTTATTTGCTTTCTGTGATAAAATCCCTATAAAAGATGGATCGTTAATGGATATTGATAAATCATTAGAATATTTTTCGTTGAGAGTATTGATACAATTATTTGCTTCAGCTTTTAACATAATTCCTATCTTATGTACTTTATCAACATTTTCTAATAAATTTTCAAAAATATCAATTCTTTCGGGGTGGTTATTACTCAATTCAATAAATCTTTTTACCGCAGGATTGTTCTTGGAAGTCGCAGAATATCTGCTACCACTGCGTACATACGCATTAAACTCAGGATCAAATTTTTCGATAATTTTTCCTACACTTTTTAATATACCTTGCGAAATTGTATGTTCTAAAATTATTTCGCTTCCAAATTCACTGTAAATAATTGCCCCATCAAGACAAACAAACGGAGATTTTAAGTCCAATGCATTATAAAGTTCAACAATTGCTTCGTATGGTCTTGCTGAAATTAAAATAGGAATAATACCGTTTAATGATAATTTTTTAATTGCATTTATTGTTGCTGGTTCAATTAGATTTCCATTTGTAAATATAGTACCATCAATATCAATAGCAAATGCTTTCATTTGGTTTCCTTAATAAAAGAAAATAAATTTTCCATTCAGGTTATTATATAGAATGTTTTAGTTATCCTTATATTTTTTAATTATTATAATTAGTTATAGGCTCATTCAATTCAAAACCAATTTGCCTTTGTTTTTTTGTGAGCAATTCCTCCGAACTTGGTTGAAATTCCTGAACATCATCGATAGTTACGGTTTTTAGAACCCTATCCGTTCTTTCAGAAGTGGGAATTGAAGCCATTCTTAGATTTTGATTTTTCACTGCTTCCTGAACAATTTTTCTAACTACTCTTGCATTACCAAAAAATTTATCACGATTATCACATCTAAAATTGAAATACTTTTGTAAATGTTCTTTTGCTTTTTTATCAAGTACTAAATTGAAAGTACCAAACATAAAAATTGCAATTTGTATTAGTTCTTCTTCTGAATAATCATTAAAATGGATTGTTTTATCAAAACGGGAAGATAGACCAGGATTGGTTAATAAGAATTCTCTCATTTCCTCAGTATATCCTGCAACAATCACGGCAAACTTGCCTCTATTATCCTCCATTTCTTTTAATATGACCTCTATTGCTTCAGGTCCGAAATCATTTGAACTATCTCCGCGAGGAGAAAGAGCATACGCTTCGTCAATGAATAGTACTCCCCCCATTGCTTGATTTATTTTTTCTTGTGTTTTTATAGCAGTTTGTCCAACATATCCCGCGACAAGTGATTCTCTATCACATTCAACAATATGACCCCTTTCTAACAATCCTAAGGCTTTGAAAAGTTTTGCCATAATTCTTGCGATTGTCGTCTTTCCTGTTCCGGGATTACCTGTAAAGACATGATGAAGTGAAAGAGAATTTAAAACATCTTTTTTACTTTCCTTGTAGAACCTTACCAATTTAATTAGCTCATTGATCTCTGTTTTTACATTTGCCATTCCAATTAGTTTGTTTAAATCGGTAGTCGTTTCCCTCAATAAATCTTCGTCAACAGGAATGTCAACATATTTTTTCTCCTTACTCTTAAATACCTTTTCAATATCATCAAGTATTATGGTAGATAATTCCTCTTGAGATAATTTATTCGGATCCTTTGAAGTCATCACTCTCAATGCCAGATTTATTTTTGATTCCTCAAGCAATGAGATAGCATATCGGGCATTTCCAAACATTCTATCGCGATTACGATAGGCATCGGTAAGTTTTTTAATAAACAACTCTTTCGCTTCGGGAGAAATAATCAAAGATTTTTTATTTGCTGAAAACTCTGCTATCTGCATTAGTTCATCGGGAGTGTAATCTGGAAAGTCAAAATACATATTTACTCTTGATTTTAATCCTGGATTGGAATTAATAAATACTTCCATTTCTTTCGGATAACCAGCAAAAATAATTGCAATGTCACCCGGTCCATCAGACATTTCTTTTATAAGGACTTCAATAGCTTCACGTCCGTAATCTTTGTCATCTTCACCCCCACGTGCTAAAGCATAAGCCTCATCAATAAATAAAATACCCCCTCTTGCCTTTTCTATATGTTCACGTACTTGTGGTGCTGTTTGTCCGATATACTTTCCGATTAAATCTGCCCGGTCAACTTCATGTACAGTGTCTTTTGAAAGTAATCCCATATTTTTAAATATTTTTCCAAGTAAAAGAGCAACAGTAGTTTTTCCTGTTCCAGGATTACCCGTAAAAACTGAATGTAGCATTATTTTTGAAGACTCTTGTAATCCTTTTTCTTGTCTTAATTTTAAGAAATTCAAATAAGTTGTATAGTCTCTCATCCTTTGTTTGATAGAATCAAGACCTATCATTTCGTCAATCTCTTTTAATATTTCATCAGGTGATACAGGTGTACTTGGAATGTCGGTTTGTGTTTCGATTTTATTCGGACTAACCGTAACACTTACCATTCCCTCCTTAAAAGTCTCACCAACAACAAATGGCACGGTTGCAATAAGAGTATCCATAAAAACAATTTCTACGGTATAGTTATCCTTATACCAAGTTCCTTTTGTATCCGAACCCCAACCTGAAGAAATTATTTGTATGGGGTTATTTTTTTTTGTGTACATATTAACTACTTCAGTTGCCTGACCTCTTAACTGTTTTGCATCATCAAAAAAGTTAAAGAAAAATTCACCATACCACGATACATTCGGATGTAAATCTTCGATTGTCAGTTCGACCCACAAATATCGTGTTTCCTGACTACTGAAAGTCTGATAATATTTCCTTTCGTCAAGTGGTGGTAATTCGTTGGGCCCTTCAAATAACTTAATGGACTTAACATTAAAATATGGATTGGTAGTTTCTGTAACCTTACCAAAATCTTCTACGTAGAATTGTTTACTTAGAACTAAAGCACCATCAATATATGCTTCCCATTTGTAAGTCCCTTTAGCCCAATAATTACCTGGCTCTGGATTGCCCCATCCTTCGCGTACGAAAAAGATATTATCTTCCTTGGAGATTTTTCTTTCATAATCCAGATTGCAAAGTAAAACAGGGTTATTTAATTGAGTAATGTTGAAAGCTTTCAACGTTACTTTTGCATTCCAGTCCTCTTCATCAAATAATTTATTGTAAAATGAAAACTCAAAATATATGTGAGTAGTTTCCATTCTATCAAAGACTTGTCTGTATTTTTTTTTACTCTCAGCAAGCCATTCTTTTGTGCAATATACTTTTAAGTCTTTTGGTTTGTACTTTACTTCCATATTTGTCTTATTTTGTTCTAAAACGTATTTATTAAAAATTTTGAGTGTGATATTTTTAATTGCTATTTATCTTATTTCGCAAAATGGAAACTCTTTCTTGTGCCAATTGATTAGCAGGTTCTTTACTCAAATACTTTTCATAACAGTATAGTGATTTCTGAAAATCATTCATTCTAAAATACAGAGAACCTAAATTAAAAAAGACTTCGTAATAGTAACCATTTGTATCTTTTAGAAATTGCAAGTATAATAATTCAGCAACTCGAAATTCATTATTTTGATATGCAAATATACCCATTTTCATAATTTCAGACGGATACATTTGACTTTCAAAAAAACCAGTAAACCAAACTGAGACAGCAGATTTTAAGGGCTTATGCAAAAGTTTCCAAACTTCTTCATTCGAAACACTTAAATTTATATGTTTCTTCTTTAAAGCATCGTTAAGATTTATTTTATTTAGATTTGTTGCATAATTTGAATGTTTATAAATTGCAGAGTATTCATCCCAATAAACTAAATCCCAATCGTTCATTTTATTTAATTGTAAACACCAGCTCAATAATGCCGAATAATCAAAAACAATAATTTTGGGTTTATATCTATTTATTAAATGCTTAAGTCCATTTTCGTCAAAACTTTTTCTATATTCCTCAAAGAAACCTTCCTGTATTACTTCCAATCTTCCATCAATAAAAACAGGTTGTCCAACTCGCCAGATAAGCCAGCTACCACTATTTAAATCATTTAGTATTCTTGCTTTCAAATTGTTATCTAATATAAATTTAGAAGCCCCTTCTGGTCGCGAATAATAATTTACACCTAGACCAAATTTTTCCATCCTTCTGTCGGAAGAATAATATGCATTGTTGATTATTCTTAATGATAAAAAGATAATTAAAAGTATTGCTCCAATCGGTAAAAATTTATTTAAAATATTCTTTTGTTTTATCTTATTTAATATTGTATCTAACCTTGGTAATAAGTCAATTATTGATATATAGATAATATGAACAGCTATCAGTAAAAATATTGGTACATTTCTAATTGCCGTATATGATAGGTAAAAAAATAAAATCAACAATAGAATGTCGTGCAGTCTTCTTCTTTTAATTGTAAGTAATGCAAGTAAGAAACTTAAAAATGAAAATATATAATACAGATAAAGAGAAATTACCGGGAAGAACGGTGCGTTCTCGGTTGCAGATATTGACCAAGGTGATTTTAATTCTGATATAAAGAAATTAAAAATATTCGAGCTTTGTAATCTTGTTTGTAAATAAAATGGGAAAAGTGTTCCATCCAAAAAATACGGATTTATCAAAGTAGCAAGCATTGAAAATATAAACCATTTGAATAATTGTCTGTCAAAGGTTTTCCGATGGAACCAAATACTAAGGAAGTAAGCTCCAATAATAAGCCATCCAATAATAAATAAACCATGAAGATTGATCCAGAAAATCTGAATGATCGGTAAAAAGAATAGATGATTTTTTTGTTGGTAGTAATACTTGTCCAAGATTATAAGGGTTAATAAAATGAAAATATAAGTTGAAAGTTCAGGTCTTAAAACGAATCTTATTTCGAAGCAGAGGATAAGTAAAAAAAGAACTATAAAAGATAACCAAGTTGGCACGCGGAAAAACATCATCCTTTTATATATTAAAAGGAATAGTATTAGTATTAAAATAATTTTCAAAATCAGTAATGCGTTATAACCGAGAAAAGTAAATATCGGATATATGATTACCTGAAATAGCCAATGCAATGCAATATATTCATTCTGGTTGACAGTATATGTAAATTGATCAAGATTATGAAAGGCACCGTTTTCTAATATCCATTTACCACCAGCAAGGTGAAATCCCAAATCTATATCTGATAAAGGTCGCAAGGAAAAAATAATAATCAGAAAAAACAGAGACAACAATGGTAAAAACCATCTCGAGTGAAATATTTCTTTCCAGTTGAAAGGGAAATACTTGATTTCCCCAAACTTTTTATTTAATAATTTTCCCCTTTTTATTTTTCTATTTTTTTTCGAGGACATAATCAAATACTAATTGTAAAAAAAAATAACACTAATAATCTAATATAACAAAGAAATAATATCTTTAGATATCAACTAATACTCAGGTTGCAAGACAAAGATATTCGAATCGCCAATTCTTTTTTCTGGTTTAAGTTGAAAATTTTCTATATCCTTTTCTTCTGTCTGATGAGAACGCTGCATAATAAGAATTCCATCTTTCTTAATAAAATCATTTTGAATAATTAAATTATATACATCATAAATATCATCATGAAAGAATGGTGGATCTGCTAAGATCAAATCATATTGAATAATTGGTGTTTTCCCAAAAAATCGTTTTGCTTCAATATTAAACACCTGAGAATATTCTTCGGCTTTGCAAGATGAAATATTCTCTTTAAGTGTTTGAATTATTTTAAAATTTTTCTCTATAAAGTGTATTGCCTGTGCACCACGGCTGTATGTCTCCAGCCCCAATGAACCACTACCAGCATAAACATCACATACCACAATTCCATTGAAATCAATTATATTATTTAGGTAATTGAAAATGGATTCCTTTATTCTATCTGTCATAGGTCTGATAAGTTTAGAATCAGGAACCTTTAGTAATCTTCCCTTACATTTGCCTGTTATAATTCTCATAAATCTTAAAACAAAAAAGGAGAAGAGGATGAATAATATTTATTCATTCAACTTCTCCTAAAAATTTAAAAATATTCTTGTTGTATTTCAAACTAAATTTATCTTATAACAATCTTATTCCCAAGATGCAGCATTCTTTAATGCATCTTGCATTATGTCGCCGATTTTTCCATATCCATCTGGACATTCTAATAAATATCTCTTTCCACTTGCAACAGTCGAATCAACTTTAATAACTCTTCCGTTTCTGTCGATAACAGTATCATATTCAGTCGAGGTATCAATTTTTAAAATATATTGAGTATGTGTTTTTGGAGAACACATTAAGCAGTCAGGGTCAAATGTACCGTGCGATAAATCCCTGAAAGGATTCAGAGGTTTAAGTACGACACTGTCATATTTAGCGATAACATTTCCATTTGCATCTTTCTTTTCTACTTCAACAACACCTAATGTATCAACGGCGGTGAGTAATTTCTGAACATCTTTGTCGGTCTTGAAAAACTCAATCAACTTTGCAAGGTCATCAGTGTAAGCTTCATTTTTCTTTTCCCAGCGAATTTGAAGCTCTCTAATATTTTCCATTCGCAATCTGGATTCAGTTCTGAAGAAGTTTTCTTTCTCCAGAGTTTCAGTCGGATCCACAATTGCTACTTTAACCAGCAAGTAAATAAGAACAACAATAACTACATAAAGGATAAGATGAATATACCAGGGGTCGGATTTTTGAAACATTTTTCCTCCAAAAAGTTAAAATTTTATTTTACAAATATATACTTTTTTAGTTTATCAAACTTTTTTTCTCCAATTCCCTTGACTTTTTTTATATCTTCAATTCTGGAGAATTTTCCATAAGTATTTCTGTATTCAATAATTTTTTCAGCAGTTTTTTCACCAATTCCCGGTAACAAACTCAGTGTTTTAAGATCAGCTTCATTCAAATTTATGCTATTTTCGGCTAATTCAACACTGATTTTATCTGTTTGCTGAAATTTATTATTGCTAAAATCCAAAAGTTCATTTTTATAATCAACATTTTTTTTATCATTTTGTGAAAATAATGAATCACTATTAGATGAAAAAAACATGCTATCTTGTGATAAATATCCTAAGTTGATAAGTTTTTTATCAACATTGTCCTCTGATTGAGTAAATTGATTAACAAGCAAACCTGTGAAAAACACAAAAGTTAAAAATAGTAATACAGAAAATTCAGTTTCGGTAAATCCTATTATTCGCGAAATTTTTTTAAGAAATTTTGCTTTCACTTTTTACTAAATTATTTATTTGGTTTAATGTTCTCTTGACTATCTAATTCTTTCAACAATTCCTTCTCACGTGCACTTAACTTTTGTGGTACAAAAATATTTATTTTTACTAATTGATCACCAAATCCCATTCTGTCATAATGCTTGATGCCTTTATTTGACATCTTCAGATATTTACCCGAGACTGTACCTTTTTCGATTTTTAATTTTGCCTTACCATTTAATGTCGGAACTTCCACATCGGCACCAAGGACAGCCTGAGGAAAACTGATCCACAAATCATATATTATGTTATCGCTATCTCTTCTGAAATACTTGTGAGGTAATTCTTTTATTACAACAATCAAATCTCCTGCAGGTCCACCCATTTTACCAGCATTACCTTGTCCTCTCAATGTCAGATAACTATTATCATAAACACCTGCTGGAATATTTATTTTTATTGTGGATTCGCCAACTATTCTGCCTTCCCCATGGCATTCTTTACATGGTTGAGAAATTATTTTTCCAGTGCCATTACAATTATTGCAAGTTACAATATTAACAACCTGGCCAAATATTGAACGTGAAATCTGTCTTAACTCACCTGTTCCATTACAAACCGGGCAGGTCTTAAATGAATTCGTATCCTTTGCACCCGTTCCGTTGCAAGCTTTACAAGTATTGCTCTTTTTAATTTTTATTGTTTTCGAAACTCCTTGGGCAATTTCCTCAAGTGTTAGATCAATGCTCACTCGCAAATTTGAACCAGGGATCCCCTGTGATCTTCTACGCGAACCTCTAGAAGAACCGCCAAAGAAATCATCGAAGAAAGATGAACCGCTGAAAATATCGCTGAACTGACTGAAGATATCATTAATATTGGAAAAGTCATGGAAATCCTGTCCGCCTCGAACACCAGTATGTCCGAATTGATCGTACCTTTTTCTTTTTTCATCATCGCTGAGGATTTCGTATGCTTCAGTTGCTTCTTTGAATTTTTTATCTGATTCTGCATCACCCGGATTTTTGTCGGGATGATATTTCATTGCAAGTTTTCTGTACGCTTTTCGTATTTCCTCTTTGGTCGCACTTTTACCAACTTCTAAAACTTCATAATAATCACGCTTTGACATAGATTTTTATTACACCTCGTTATTTTCGTTTTCTTTGGAAATATTTTCTTTCTCGTTCTCAGGTACAACTGGTTCTTCCGATTGACGGCTTACAATTACTTTCGAATGGCGGATCACTTTGTCTTTATACATATAACCCGCTTCGACTTCTTCAAGTATTGTATTTGGTTGAACCGAATCATCAACTTGCTGCAATAAAGCATCGTGCAGATTAACATCAAATTGCATCCCTTTAGAATTTATCTTTTTAATACTTAAATCATTCAGGGTTTTACTAAATTTTTCAAATAGTAATTTCAATCCTTCCTTTGTAGAATTAAAATTGTTCTCATCATCAATGTGCGAGATTGAACGTTCAAAGTCATCGTACACGGAAAGGATTTTAACTAAAATAGGTTCTGCGGCATATTTAATTATCTGTGCAAATTCAGATTCGCTTCGTCTTTTATAATTCTCGAACTCAGCCGCTTTCCTCAATAAAAGATTTTTTAATTCCTCTTTCTCTGATTTTAATTTTTCTGTTTCTTCTGTTAATTCCTTTACTATTTTTTCTTCAATAGTTTCTACAATTTTTTCAACTTCAATTTCTTTCTTTTCTTTTGATTCAGGATTTTCGACTTCTTCGTTCAACGATTTTTTCTTTTCGTCAGGTTTTTCTTTTGGTTTCTCTTTCATAATTTTTCCACTGCTTCATTGAGTTTAAATGAAATGCCTCGAAGACACAAAGGCATTATTTATTTATTCTTTACCTTTAATTGCTTTTGATAATACTTCTGCAACATAAATTATTGCTGCAATAGTTTTTGAATACTGCATTCTTTTAGGTCCTATAACGGCTACCGAACCTGTTACCTCACCAACATTGTAATTTTTTATTACTACGCTATAATCCGATAATTTGTCAATCTCATTTTCCGAGCCGATTGAAACGGTTATTTTGTCAACATTTTCCGCCCGCTTTTTATCCATTAAATGTATTATTATATCTTTATCCTCAATCAATTCAATAATACTCTGGAATTTTTCGCTGTCTGCAAATTCCGGTTGGGATAAGATATTTTTTGTGCCAGTTAAAAAAATGTTATCTGCTATTTGTATATCGGGAAAAATCTTATCTGCTGAATCAATGAACAACCTGACAATGGGTTTGAATTCTTCACTATCTAAATCACGCACTCTTTCCTGAAATGTCTGTCTTATTTCGCAAAAAGTCAATCCCGAAAGCCGTTCATTCAAAAATTGCTGAATTCTTTCAAATTTAGACTCATTGATATCAGATTTTAATTCAAGCGTAATAGTCTTAACCAAACCCGATTTAATTGTAACAACAACCAAAATTCTTGCAGATGAAATCGGTATGATCTGAATTTTATCCAATATAGCCTTATCAAGTTTGGGATAAGTTACACAAGCTAAATTTTTTGTAATCTGGCTTAATATACTTGAAGTCATCTGCAATAATTCTTCAAATGCACCAACTTCTGAATCAAGCCCTGCTTTAATAATTTTCTTTTCTTTAGTTTCAAGTTTCGGCTCGTCCATCAGTGAATCAACATACAGACGGTAACCTTTCTCAGTTGGAACACGTCCCGAAGAGGTGTGAGTATGATTTAATAAACCTAATTCTTCCAAATCTGACATAGTATTTCTAATAGAAGCCGAAGAAAGATTTAAGTTAAACTTCTTTGATAGCATTCTTGAGCCAACCGGATTAGCAGTTAAAATAAACTGATATATCACGTATCGTAATATCGCTTTTTCTCTTTCAGTTAAGTCAGTCATCGTCAAGTAATTTTAAATTTAGATTACAAATATAAAAAATTTTAAGTACTCATTTTATGGTAAAAAACAGGAAAAAATTATGATATTTTATCTACTGAAAGTATGTTATGATTTACTTCTGGCAATATTATACATTAAGTATGTTGAAACGGAAATCGTCATTAGAAAATATCAAAAACTGTCTGAATATTAATAAGTATCTCATTAACACCTTGATTTATCCAGGTAAAAAAAAATAAGACTACAATCTCTAACGGTTTTAAACGTTTTAATTTTACTAACTTATCATGGTATAATGGGAAATAAAAACTGCTAAAGCGGTTGATAGTTCTTGTTAGCCATTGTAATCCCACCCCGATAAATCGGGGCGTTAATGAAAAGGAAAAATATTTTTTTAGTACTATTTTGTTATTTGAAAATCTTCAATAATAACAACTTTAAGTTAAAATTATTTTTGTATTTTTGGACAGGAAGATAAGATATTTAATTTACATTAAAATTGAATAAATTAAATAATGAAATATGAATTGAGTATAAAACAAGTTAGTATTAATTGGTGAAAAATGATACTACAACAAATAAATAAGTATTATCATTTATTTAAATAAAAGTGAGGTTAAAATGAGAGGAAAAATTTGGATTTATCCATTATTACTAATGGGATTAATATTACTTTTTACGTTTGGTTGTGAAGACGAAAACAATCCTGACAATCAACCTACTACAGTTACTGACATTGATGGCAATGTTTATAATACCGTTACGATCGGTACTCAGGTGTGGATGAAAGAAAATTTAAAAGTTACCCGTTATCGTAATGGTGAGGCTATCCCACTAGTTACCGATAGCATTGCTTGGAGCTGCCTTTCAACAAGTGCTTATTGCAGTTATGATAATAGCACCACTCAATCTAATATTTACGGGTATTTGTATAATTGGTATGCTGTGAACGACAGCCGAAATATTGCACCAGAGGGCTGGCACGTGCCAAGCGATTATGAGTGGACACAACTTATTGATTATTTAGGTGGAACGACAGTTGCTGGCGGTAAAATGAAAGTAACTGGTTTAACTTACTGGGCAGCTCCTAATACGGGTGCAACTAACGAAAGCAACTTTTCAGCTCTACCGGGTGGTTATCGCTATCCCGCTGACGGTGTGTTCTACCTGATTGGCAAAGGTGGCTATTGGTGGAGCAATACGGTTGGGCCTGATATAATAAGTAATGCCTGGATGAGTTCTGCGATTTACAATAACACCCATGCTCCACTATACTACTATGATAAACGGCATGGTTACTCAGTACGTTGCGTTAAAGATTAGAATCGTTGATTATTTTGG
>JAFGPR010000048.1 GCA_016936095.1 Ignavibacteriales bacterium
ATTTATGTTACTCGCAATACTTTTCTTCAGTGTAAATCTAATCTTTGCACAATCAGAAGAATTTAGAAAATTGGAAAACAATGCTTTCAAAGAAGGTGAAAAATTAGTATTCGATTTAAAATATGGATTTATTACCGCTGGTACTGCTGTAATGGAAATTCCAAAAATTAAAAGAATTTCCGGACGTGATTCCTATCATATCACTTTTAACGTCAATACAACATCTGCGTTTGATCTTGTCTATAAAGTCCGGGACAGATACGAAACTTATGTTGATGTGGAAGGATTATTCCCTTGGCGATTTGAACAGCACATCCGTGAAGGAGATTTTGTTCGTGATTTTTCTGCGTTCTTTGATCATAGAACAGGTAAAGCAAAAACTTCTGAAGGTTCTTATGCTATACCGAAATATGTAAATGATATATTATCTGCTTTTTATCTTGGCAGGACACTTGATTATACGGGAATGAAAGTTGGTCAAAAATACCATTTAGAGAATTTTTATAAAGATAATGTCTATCCCTTAGATATAGTTTATCTTGGAAAGGAAACGATTGATGTATCTGCCGGTAAATTCAAATGTATTATGGTTCAACCTTTAATTTCAGAAGGTGGCATATATAAAGGTAATGGAAACTTGGTGATTTATCTTACAGATGATCAATTTAAAATTCCTGTTAAGGTAAAAGCTGAAATTGTTATTGGTTCACTTGATGCAGAATTGACGAATTATAGTGGTTTAGTTGGATATCCAACTTCAAAAATATAAGAAATTCGAATTAGTTTATTAAGAGTTTTTTTTATAAGTTTGAAATAAATTATTTAAAGAAAATGAAGGTGATGAAATGAAAAAGGTAATTTTAGTTGTAATATTTTTCTTATTTACTTCTTATCTGTTTAGCAATGTAAATTGCAGCAGTTCAAATCAAATACAAGAAGAAAAAATAAAGAATATGGTAACAAAATTTCTTGATTACTGCGATATAAAAGATTATGAAAGTGCGGGTAAATATTTACTTTACAATGGTGAAAATGCAAACAGAAAGTATAAAGAAATTTTTAATTATAGTAATACCGATGAAAAAAAAGAAGTCGAAAGAATATGTAAAAAAGTAAATGCAATGTTGATTATTAGTGACTCATACACGAATGGTTCAATTACTCAAGAAACAAAAGAAGGAATTACCTGGCAGGTACTCGAAGTATTCTTTAAAAGTGGTGAGCAGGTTTTAAGACAAACATTTTACATCTTAGAAATTGCTAATAATTACTATATTGGAATTATTAAATAAAAGAATAATTCCGTATGAAAATATCCAATATACTAAGTTCATATCGTAGTGGTTTTATATCGAAAATAAAACAGATATCTTCAAGCAACGCTACCAAAAAAAATTTTAAAGCAATTAATCTAGATTTTGGTAGCGTTCGCTTTTATCTAGCAAGATATTTTGGTTTTTGTTACGGTGTCGAAAATGCAATTGAAATAGCTTACAGAACAATTGCTGAAAATCCTTCAAGACGTATTTTCCTTCTCAGTGAAATGATCCACAATCCATTAGTCAATCAAGAACTTAGTAATAAAAACGTTCAATTCATTTTTGATAGTTCAGGTAATCAGAAAATATCTTGGGATTCAATAACATCGGATGATATTATTATTATACCTGCCTTTGGAACAAGTACAGAAATTGAGAAAAAAATTATTGAAAAGGGGATTGACATACAAAAATATAATACGACTTGTCCATTTGTACAAAAAGTCTGGAAAAGAGCTTTCTCGCTAGGTGAAAATAACTTTACTGTTATGATTCACGGCAAACATCTACACGAGGAAACAAAAGCAACATTTTCAAGAAGTGAGCAGAATGCACCTTCATTTGTCGTTCGTGATATCGAAGAAGTAAGAATTGTTTCAAAAATTATCTTAAGTGAAATTGATAAACAGGAATTTTACAGAATATTTGAAGGTAAGCACTCAATAGGTTTTGATGTTAATAAAGATCTTGAAAGAATCGGAGTAGTTAATCAGACAACAATGTTATCATCTGAAACACAAGCAATCGCAGAAGAACTTAAAAATACAATGATAAAAAAATATGGACTTGAAAATTTACACGATCATTTTGCTGACACACGAGATACATTATGTTATGCAACGAATAATAATCAACAAGCAACTGAAGCACTGTTGAATGAAAAAGCAGATTTTGCAATTGTTGTTGGTGGTTATAATAGTTCTAATACTACTCATCTTGTGGAAATGTTAGAGAAAAAATTCATTACATATTTCATTGATTCAGCTGAAAAAATTTTATCAACAAACCAGATTAAGAATTTTGATATTCATCTTAAAAATGAAAAAATAACGGATAATTTTATTCCATCAGATAAAAAGCCGACAATTATTCTTACGAGTGGTGCTTCCTGTCCTGATTCTGAGGTTGAGAATGTAATTTCCAAACTGCTTTCATTTTTCCCTCAATCCCGCAGTTTTAATGAAGTTTTAAGTGATTTTCGGTAAAAATATTTTTATTTTTACTTAAAATTTCGTATAATTGCACGTTAAATTTTTAGGAGTTATAAATGGCAAAAACACAATCCTTTGCAGACAAAGCAAAAGGAAAAAAGAAAGCTGATTTTATTTGTGTTAAGGTTATTAAAACAATGAAGAGTGATAAAGGTACTTATTCCTTCAAAGAATCAATTGAAAAAATACCTGATATCAGTCAAGTTAATACACTTAAATAATTAAGTTTTTCAGAAAAATCCCCTATTTCTTTAGGGGATTTTTTTTATTTTGAAATCACATCTATATCTTCTGATACTTCTTTCTTTAAAAGATTTTCTATTGCAACTAATGTTCCTCTGATTGCACGTGGGCAACTTCCGCATGCACACTGATAATGAATTTTTAAGACATTATTTTTCAATTCAAGTATTTCTAATCCAACACCATCTTGTTATAACACTTGTTTAACTCTACTGTTAATTATTTCTTTAATTTCAAACGTTTTATTTCATTTTATTATTTGTGTTATAAATAAATAATTATTTTAAAAAAATAAAATAAATTTTTAAAATTTTGGACGCAAAATATCTATTTTCGATTATCAATTAATAACACAAATTCACCTTTTAATTTTTCAAGTAAAACTTCATCAAGTATTTTACCGACGCTACCACGAAAAATTTTTTCACTTTTCATTGTCAAATCAAATGCTAAAACAACTTGTTGTTTTTCAGAAAATATTTTTTTTATATCAGATAATAATACAGCCAAACGATATGGAGTGTCTAATATTATTAATACTTCGTTTATTTTTTTCAATCTTAATAATTCTTGTATTCGTATATCTTTTTTTTGTGAAAGCCAGCCGTAATAATAGAATTTTTCAATTTCTAATCCCGAGGAAGTGATTGCAGGAATAAGTGAGTTTGCACCTGGTAAAGGAATAATTTGAATATTTTCTACTATACATAGGTTGGTTAAATAATGTCCGGGATCAGAGAAAAGGGGACTGCCACAATCAGAAATTAATCCAATAATCTTTCCATTTTTCAAATGTCTCAAAATTTCTGGAGCAACTTCTTTTTCATTATGCTCATTCAAGGAAATGAGCTCTTTCTGAATGTTGAATTTGGAAAGTAATCTTCGTGCTTCTTTTAGTTCTTCACAGACTATTAAGTCAACATCTTTTAATGTTGATATTGAACGTAAGGTAATATCTTCAGAATTTCCAATCGGAGTAGGGATTAAAAATAATTTTCCTATCATTAAAATTCAGTATATTATTTTTTTAAAAGTTCTGCAATTTTATTCTTTAACTCATCCAACTTGATCTTAATTCTTTCACCAGTTTCCCTGATTTTCACTTCAACAGATTGTTCTTTAAGATTTTTTTCACCAACAATAATCTGAATTGGTATACCAATTAAATCGGCGTCATTGAATTTTACTCCCGCCGTTTCATCTAACCTGTCATCATATAAAATATCATAACCTTTTTGAGTTAATTCTTTGTAGATATTTTCTGCTGCATTTTTTGTCTCATTATTTTTTAAATTCAATCCGACTAAATGCAAATCGAAAGGAGATAAATGCTCATTCCAAAGAATTCCTTTCTCATCATAATTCTGCTCAATGAAACATGCTAAAATTCTTTCAACTCCAATTCCATAACTTCCCATTACAATCGGGTGATCTTGTCCGTGTTCATCAAGATACCTGACTCCTAGCGATTCTGAATATTTTGTACCTAATTTGAAAATATGTCCTAACTCAATCGCTTTGAATACTTCCAATTTACTATTACATCTTCCACATTTTTCACCTGACTGAGCAAATCGTAAATCAGCGTACTCTATATTTTTTACATCACGAGTAAAATCAATTCCACCAATATGATAATCATTTTTATTTGCACCGCTAAAAAGGTTATTTCTATCTTTTAATTTTAAATCAGCAATAATTCTCATTTTAATTCCGACTGGCCCAATTGAACCTGCATCTGCACCTGTGATTTCTTTTAGTTCATCTGGATGAGCAGGACGAACAGTTCCACCAAGGAATGAATTTAGTTTGTTTTCATTTACTTCTTCATTGCCTTGCATTAAAATTAAAACTGGAACATTATCGTGGATATATATTCTGCTTTTTGCACATTGTATTTCATTGATTTTTAAGAATTCACATAACTCATCAATACTTTTTACATTTGGTGTAGAAATTTCATAAATCTCTTTTGATTTTTCTTCTCTTTTAATTGGTTCTATTATTGATGATGCAACTTCAACATTTGCAGCATAACCACATTTTGAACAGTAAGCAACAGTATCTTCCCCTGCATCTGATTTAAGCATAAACTCTTCGGATTTACTTCCTCCCATTGCTCCACTTGAAGCACCAACGATAAAATATTTCAACCCACATCTAACAAAAATTTTTCTGTATGCTTGGTCGTGTGCTTCGTAAGATTTATCTAAACCATCAAAATCAACATCAAAAGAGTACGCATCTTTCATAAGGAATTGTCTTCCACGAATTACTCCACTACGAGGTCTTGGTTCATTTCGGAATTTTGTCTGTATCTGATACCATATTTGAGGTAATTCCTTATAAGATTTCAAAGCACCTTTAGCGTGAAATGCCATAATCTCTTCGTGCGTTGGAGCAAGAACATAATCACGATTTTTTATATGAAAAAGAGTATCGCCAAATGCTTCAACTCGTCCTGTCTGTTCCCAAATTTCCTTTGGATTTAATGCGGGAAGGTGAAACTCCTGTCCACCTATTGCATTCATTTCTTCACGAATAACATCAGAGATTTTTCTAATTAATTTGTAACCGATTGGTAAGAATGAATAAATTCCTGCAGATAACATTCTTGTTAATCCGGCACGAATCATTAAGATATGACTAGGAATAACAGCATCACCTGGAACTTCTTTCAATGTTGGAATAAATGTTTTACTAAATCGCATAATTTTCTAAATTTTAATAATTTTAGGTGCAAAAATAATTAAATCATTAAGCACAACCAATAATTTAGTGAAAATATATTACTATAAAAAATTATTTTTAAATTATTAAAATATTAAACTTACACCTATCGAAGGTAGTATACCAATTGATGATTCATTTTCTGCGATTTGTTTCTCTCTGTTCCAGCGTAGGTTGTTACTGTATTTATTATTGTATATATTTTGAATGTCAAGATATGTTATTAAACTCCAACCATTGAAGTCCCATCTTCTGTCAACTCGAACATCCAAAGAATGAAGAGCATCAAATCTCTCGGTGTTGTATTTTTCTACACTTTGTGTTCCATCATTATTAAAAGGAGTATATGGGTTACCTGTTGCTAATCTGAATTTAAATGATGTTTCCCAATGTTCATCAAATACATATCCGAAGACGAGATTTACAATCCATCGCTGGTCATACAGATTTGGACGTTCAACATCATCTAATCCTTTGAATTTTGAAATGTTGTATGTCAAACTGAATAAAGCATAATGAGGAATATCAGAAGATTTTTTTTGAACTGAAAATTCAATTCCATTTGAGTAACCAACACCTGTGCTAACGAGTGGCTCCAAACCAAATGATGCAAAGTTATCATTCGTACCTGTATATCCTGCTCCCGTGTTTGCTAAAACTATATATGGTCTTAAAACACTTGTTGGATAGTTGTGGTAATCTTTATAATATAACTCTACTTTTGCAAGGACATCTTTACGTAATCGTTGTTCAATTCCCACTATGTATTGGTTTACTCGAATTGCTTTAAGATTTTTATTTTCTTTATTAGCTTGTAACCAAATATAGGATGGGAATTGGTGGTAAATTCCGATCGCAAAGTTTATTGTTGTAAAATCCGTTAGATTGTATGAAGTTGAAAATCTTGGACTGAAATATAATTTTTCTTCAATTGCATTAAAGTAATCTAGACGAACTCCGAAATTGAAGCGAATATTATCATTACAACATAATTTACTGTATTGAGAATATATAGATGCTTTGTAATATCTTTCTGCTGAAGTAAGCTCATTTATTTCCAAAATTTCGCCAAAGGTAGTAGTATAAGGTGGGAAGAATATATCGGTGTCAAATTTTATATATTTTCCCGAGGCACCAATATTTATTTCCGAACTTGGATCTAGTTTATATACAAAATCGAATTTCAATTCATTTTCCTGCTCACGGGATTTGTTAGTGAAGATTGGATTGAGTGATGTATCCTTTTGAAATGAATCATAATCTACGAAATTACGGCTTAAACTTAAAGTGTAAAAACCATCTTTAATCAAACGTTGGTAAGATAGACCCACAAGGTATTGATTTTGATTAGTTCCTAAAATTCTTGAGTTGTCTTCGATATCTTCTTTGGAGTTATTGTTGAATTTAACCCTATCAAATGCACCAACAAATAGAAAAGATAATTTATTTTTTGTATCGAAATTGTGATTAAATTTTGTTATTGCATCCCAATATTCAGGTACAAAGTTAAATCCAGCAGCGTCAAAGATAAAATCAAGGTAACTTCTCCTAACAGATAGGAAAAAATTATTATATTTTGAAATTGGTCCTTCAAGATTTAATCCGAATTGTGTCGCCGAAATTGTTGCCTTACCTCCTAATTTGTCATTTCTTCCTTCCCGCAATTTTATTTCTAGGACAGAAGAAAGTTTATCTCCATAAATTGCAGAAAAACCACCGCTTGAAAAAGTAGTATTCGAAACGAAATCGAGATTAACATAACTCAATGGTCCACCAGTTGCTCCTTGTGTACCAAAGTGATTAATATTTGGAACTATAAAACCATCAACAATAAACAAATTTTCCGATGGTGCTCCACCACGAACTATTAGATCATTTCGACCCGCACTTACTTGAGAGATACCGGGTAAGATTGATAAGGCACGAATCACATCTTCAAATCCACCAGGTGAACGACGTATTTCTTCGTAATTGAAACTCGAAACACTAATTACCTCGGTTGTGTTAATGTCAAAATAATCTGCTTCAACTAAAACGTAATCTAATTCAACAGCTGACTGCAGTAGCTCGAAATCAACAAATGAAGTAATGGCAGAGTTTACAACTACATCAGTTTTAATCCCTGGTTCATAACCAATAAATGTGGCTTTTACTTGATATATTCCCACGTCCAAATTTTTTATTTCATAATTTCCTTCAATATCTGTTGCAGCACCAAATTCTGTCCCTAAAACGATTACATTTACACCTATCAATGGTTCTTTAGAAACTTTATCGATGACTTTTCCTGAAATAGAGCCTTTTTGTGCAAAATTGGGTGTTATCGAAATAAATATATAAACCAAAAGTAAGACAAAAATATTTTTCATTAAATCCTCAAAATTTTTGTTATTTAGATGAAAAAAAATAAATTAGGTTCTTTTTGCTCGCAGCTAAAAAACATGTACGAGGATTATTGTTCTATTTAGAAATCTGTAAATATTACTAATGAATCAACGAAACAATTTTGTATACTTGGTCATTCACTCTTACAATTTCTTTACAAGGGAAAGTAACATCAGAACCTTTATGAACACTGGTAACTTCCTTTTTATCAATTACCATTGATGGAATATCCATCTCGACAACACCTGTGGAATTTCCGATTATCAAGATTTTATCTTTAAGAGCAATTTCTTCTGCTTCAATCCGTATGTGTGCAATTTTAGTTTTTCTGAAATAATTTATAACTTTACCAACGTATATTTTTCTTGTAGTTGCTTGACTTCCGTATTTTTTTGCAAATTCAGTTGCCTCAGGAATACCAAAATAGAATCCGCTTGAGAACCCACGATTATAAACTTTTTTTAATTCGCTCAACATTTCTAATTTTACTTCCTTTGATAATTTACCTTCTAAATGTAAATCAATCGCTTTTCTGTAAATCGAAACAACTTTTGCAATATATTCAGGGCTTCTTTTTCTTCCTTCAATTTTGAATATATCTATACCTGCATCAATAAGTTTATCAATAAATTCAATTGTACATAAATCCTTGGGTGATAGGACATAATCTCTTCCGAGTAGCAATGAATAATCATCTTGCTTGTCATAGATTTCAAATTCACGGCGGCATGGTTGCAAACATTCACCACGATTTGCACTCTCTCCGAAAATACTTTGACTTAAAAAACATCTTCCACTAACAGCAACACACATTGCTCCATGAATGAAAGTCTCAATTTCTATATTTACTTTTTGACGAATTTCTTTTATTTTTTCTAATGTGCATTCACGGGCAAGAATGATTCTTTTTGCACCTAAATCCTGATAAAATTTTGCTGCTTCTGAATTTGATATTGATGCTTGTGTACTTATAATAAAAGGAATATTCAATTCTTTACATTTTTGTACCACTGACATATCCCAACATATGACAGAATCGATGCCTGCTTCTTTTACTTTCTTTAAGATTTTTTCAACATCAGTTAATTCATCTTCATATATAATTGTATTTAAAGTTAGATTTGTTTCGATATTATTTTCTTTGCAGATTTTTGAAATCTCTTGTAAATCTTCGAGTTTGAAATTGTCTGCTTTGGCACGCATATTTAATTTTTCAATACCGAAGTAAATACTATCAGCACCAGCTTTAATTGCGGTTGAAAGCATTTTCCAATCACCGACAGGTGCTAACAATAATGGTTTTTTGATTCTATCCATTTTTACTTGTATCCAAATTTTGAGATTTGTTATTTTTAATTAGGTTCCAAGCCATAATTGAACAAGTTGATATTATTATAAAAAACAATATACCATCTTGAAAATTTTTTGACACTAATTCCTGAGGTATAGAGAAAAACAATAAAATAGTTATTAATCCTCTAGGTGCAATATAGATTAAAGGTTTAATATCACGTTTAAGAGATATTTTTAAAATAACATATCGAAAAAAGAAAACAAAAAAGAATATTAAAATACTTATAAAAATAACCTTAAAGTTTAGAAGACTGGAAAAATTTATTGAAAAACCAAAAATTACAAAGAAGAAGGTCCTAACGATAAATGAGGATTCAATTGTTATCAATTTGAAATCTTCAAATACCTTTTTCGATTTTTCTTCATTCAGAAATCTTTTAAGAAATCCTCTAAAAAAGAGATTGCGATTGTTAATTATCAATCCAAAAATTAAAATTATTATTAGTGACGATAAATGAAGAAGTTTTCCAATAGAATAAAACAATAACAAAACTGACACAAGAAGAAAAAGTTTTGTCCTTATATTAAGATTTTGGAAAACTACTATTAAAACGTAACTTATTAAAATTGATATTAGAATAGTAATAAAAATATTACTGGTTATGCTGATTCCAATTTCTCCAAAACTCTGATAATCTGTGCTTGATAGTAAAAAATAGAAAGCCATTATTCCAAGTATATCGGAAAACGTGCTTTCATAAATCATCATTTCACGTTTTTGACTATCTAAGTTAAAAATACTTGGAATAACAATAGCACTGCTAATTATTGATAAAGGAACAGCATAAATTAAAGCTATAATAAATTTCATTTGATAAAATACATAAAATAAAATTCCAATTGCAAGTACGTTTATAGTTAGTGATATTAGTGCGATTAAAAATGATTTCCATATAATGGAAAGCTCATTTAATTTTATTTCTAAATCTAAAGCTGCTTCTAATACAATTAAAATCAGGCCAATAATACCAAGTATCTCAAGGATTTTCATTATGTCAATTGGTTGAATTCCAAGAGTATTTACAATTATTTGAGCAATAATTCCTAAGGCAATTAACAATAATATGCTTGGAATGTTTTTGCTTGATGAAATTAAATTAAAGAAATAAGAAATTATTACAATTGATGAAGCAATTATTATGATGAAATATGCATTCATATATTTATTAAATTTATTTTCGTAAATTTAAATTGTATATTAAAAATTAAATTAATTTTCAAAATTGCATCTTAAATTTACAATAAATTAAACTACTAATTAATAATTTTGCATACATTTTATGAACTTCATTAGAATAATAATTTTGCTGATTATAATATTTTTAATCGAAGGATACTTTGGATTAAAAATTTGGAAAGCACTTAAAAAAATAATTAAGCAAAATGTTATTAAAACCGCTAAAATTGTAATAATTATTTATTTCATCTTTTCCAATATCTACCTTTTCATAATTCTTCTAAATTTTGCTTACCGATATTTCTCAGGCAACTTTTTATTTGTAAACGTTGAAAGCAATTGGATAGATTATTTCTTGATATATCCATTCTGGATAAATTTAATAATTATGGTTCAATCAAATTTATTTTTTATTGTTTTGGATTTGCTTCATTTAATACTATTAATCTTTGGAAACTTAAAAAAGAAGTACCTCAAGTTTAAACCGATATTAGTGATTGTGATTGCTGGAATATTTTTTCTGTTTGTTCCGATAAAAATTTATTTTGACCTAGACAAAATTGATGTTGATACAATATATTATTGCAAACAAAATTTACCTGAAAATTTAGATGGATATAAAATTGCATTTATTTCTGACATTCATTTGGATAGATATACAGAGGGTGAGAAGATAGATAAGTTTATAAATTTATTAAATCAACAAAATCCGGATTTAGTATTGATTGGTGGTGATCTAGTTTCCTCTTATGATCATTATGTCGATAAAGTCGCTGAAATATTAAGTCAAGTTAAAAGTAGCGATGGTATCTATTCCTGTGTTGGTGATCACGATAGTTGGATTTATCGGGAATCAGTTGAAAAAAGCAAGTATGCAATAATGACTGCACTGAATGAAAAAAATATTTTAATGCTTGATAATGAAAATATATTTGTTCAAAAAGATAGTTCGACAATCGGTATTACATTTGCAACCAAGACTTATATTGAAAAAATTCCTCAATATAAATTAGATACATTAAGCAATTTTAGGAGCAATATAAAGATTATGGTTGTTCATCAACCTGATGAAAATATTATCAGAGAATCAGTAAGAAATAATTATGATTTGATGTTCTCTGGCCATACACATGGTGGACAGATAACATTTATCTTTCCATTTTTAAATTTAACCCCCACTATGTTTGAGACAAAATATATCAAAGGAGAATATTGGTTTGACAATATGCTGTATGTTATTTCAGATGGATTGGGAATGTCGATCGCACCCATAAGGTATAATTCAAATGCGAGTATCAAAGTGATTATTTGTAAAAATAAATAAACAAACAATTATATAATGAAAAAATCTTTTATAATAATTTTTATTTTTTTTCTGTCGTTCAATTTGCACAAAATGCGTCTTCATTATTGTGGAAAATAACTTCACCTGAGAATGAATTGACATCTTATTTTTATGGAATTTTTCATATACAAGATAAGAGAGTCTTTAATTTTATGGAAACATTGATCGAAAAAATTGATGAGTGCGATGTTCTAGCATTAGAAATTTCTTTTGATGATTCAACGAATAAAATAGCAGAATAGGAAATATTTTTCTCAGATAGTTCGAAAGCATTATCTTATATTTATTCCCTTAAAGATTATGAAAAACTTTATAAAGCATTTATAGAAATAATGGGAAAGAGTTTGACAGAATTTGATAATATAAAACCATTCTTTATTTTATATATGATGATGCTGAAATTATATCCCGATATTACTTACAAACCGTTAGATTTGACTTTATTGGATTATGGAAAATTTAAAAATAAAACTATAGTTGGAGTAGAAACAATCGAAGAACATAATGAAATTACTGACTCGATGTCAAATTACAAATTAATAGAATTTGTTGATAAAATAACTGAATATAGAAACTTTTTGGAGGAGTTAATTGTTGCTTATTCCAATAATGATTTAGATGCACTTTGTAATATTATGAAAAAAAATCCAGTAAAAGTAAACGAAGGAGTTAAATTAAATTTTAATAGAAATCAGATTATAAGTAACAATATTTCACAAATCATTTGTTATCAAAAAGTATTTATCGCTATCGGTACAGAACATCTACTTGGAGAAAATGGAATTATTAAATTATTAAGAGAAAAAGGATTCGTTTTAGAACCGATACCATTAAAAGTGAATAAAAAACCTAAAAAAGCACAAGAGAGTGAATAAATTTTCTTAAAAATTTTGTAGAAATTAAAACTTTTATTGTAGATATTTGGAATAGTAAATAAGATATTTTTTAATCAAGGAGGATTTATGAGATATTTCTTCATTCCAGTTCTTTTTATCGCCTTAATTTATTCTTGTACACAGGTAACATTAGAACCTGTCGATTATTCCTGGCCATTGGAAAGTATTCTTGATATTGATGCAAATGGAGTAATTAAAGATCAAAGATTTGCTTTAATTATCAATACGAAAGCACTTATTGAAGAAGAAAAAAGAGATAATACCAATATCCCACCAAATCAGATTCGTATTATACGAAACAAAGAAGGATTCTATTTTATGACCGCTGACGGTTTTAAGAATGTTTATGTATTTAAAGCTGGAGTTGGTTCACTTGAATTGGAAAATAAAATTCTTATTACTGATGGGGGACTTAATGCACCAGCATTTAACCAAAGACCACCCTATATAGAGTTATTAAATGGTAACGAAAAAATTAAATTAAACCATGAAGGAATAGTAGGAGAAAAATAGTATGAAAAAAATATTTAGTCTTGTTGTTTTATTTTTCTTGATTTCAAATTTTATAATTGCTCAGTCAGATGCACAGATAGTTCAAGATTATAAGACCAAGTATAAATCAATTCAAAATTCAATTGAGAGTGCAACATCGACTGAAGAATGTTCGATGATTGCTGAAGAAATTAGTATGCTCCAGTCGAAATATGCCGATCATAAGGAATTACTTGATGGTTCTTTGTATCCCGATGATTTTAATTCTTCTATACAGAAACTCAGAAATGCACTATCAGTAAAGAAATCTGACGTAACGCAAATTACTGTCCTATATGAAGAAGTGAGCAAGCTGACTATTTTAGTTAATCAACTTAATGATGAAAACAAGCAATTGCTTAGTGAGATTAAAGTTCTTAGATTACAAGGTGAACAGGATAAAATAACAATTGATTCACTTAATACTCTTGTAAAAAGATATTGGGCAAATATTCAAAAACGAGATGAGTTAATTTTTGAGATGGTTGATAGTGTTCTAATTGATTACAATAATCTACCAACAGCAATGGATACCGAGACACGATTGCAGTTCAGTAATAAAACCGATAAGAAGAATTTATTCCCAAATATTAGAAAATCTATAGACGAGAAAAGAAATTATTTACAGATGATTAATTTACAACCTACTGATTATGGCAAATTAGTTGAAGACCAGAAAAATTTTGAAGAGATGTGGTCATCATCCGGACCTAAATTTGCTGACATTTATTTGGATAAAAAAGATAGGACGAAAGAAATCGAAGAAATTGATCAACTTGTAAGCCAATGGCGGGCAGATATCTATGCTTCTGTATGGGAAAAAGTAGACAAGATTTTTGAGAAATATAAAATAAGATTAGGTAAATTTGATAATGGTAACGATTTTGAAAAATTGACACTAGATTTTATCGAGCGTGAAATTGAGAAAACTAAAAAGGGTGATATCGATGAATTAGAAAAAGTTTATACTGCGTTTGCTGATAGCGTTTGGTATGGTGAATTAGAAGCAGATTGGTTATCAGTATTACTACAAAATGATATGCTGTCAAATGTACAAAGAGATAATATTGAAACTAAGTTGGCAGAATGGGGTGAAAACTTTGAAGCCTCCGAGACAGATTATACTTTATACATAATTATTGGAATGGGTGTAATCATTATTGCTTTGTTAATTTTTATAATCATTGGAAAGAAGAAAAAAGTTGAAACACAATAATTATGGTAACTAAATGATAAAATAAATTTAAGCCCTCAATTTTGTGAGGGCTTTTTATATTTGTGTTGAGTCGGAACTAATTTAATCAAATTAAATCTTATTCATAAAAAACAAAATTGGAGTTAAAATGCATCAAGAAAAAATTAAATGGTTAAGTTTTTATTTTATTTCACTATTATTCGTATTTTTTGCATTTGCGTGTAATGATAAATCAAATCCCGAAAATGAAAAAACAACAGGTACTGACATAGAAAACGAATCAGATGTTGAAGTCCTAAACGAAATAGTGAATAGAGAATACATAGGAACAATAAACGAAAATCTAAAAATTAAGATGGAATTAAAATTTAGTGGAGAGGATGTATCAGGTACTTATAGATATGAAGGTAAAAAAGAAGATCTAACAGTAAACGGTCAATTTATAAATGATATTTTAACATTAAACGAATATGATTCTAAGGGAAATATTACAGGTTCGTTTGAAGGTAATTTAACTGTGCATATTCAAATAGTCGGGACTTGGTCAAATCCACAAAATACTAAAAATTTCAATTTTGTTCTGGAAGAAGTAACGAACGATTTACCAGAGGGGAAAAACATTTCAGGAGCCTATTCAAAAGGTGATGGCGACATTGATATCTTATATATTGGTGATGATATGGTAAAATTTCAAGGTTTAGCATTCTGGAATAATTCAGTAACTGGGGGTTGTAATACTGGTGAAATCGCAGGAATCGAAAAAATGGTTAAAAATGAAATTCATTATTCAACAGGTCCTGATGAATATGATTGTGTGCTAACTATTAAAATCACTGAGAATGGTTTAGCAGTTACAGAAGAAAAAATTGGAACCTGTGGTGGTATGAACGTAACCTTCAATGGTGATTATGAAAAGGTTTCTGATGAAATTACAAGTTGGGATACTTATAACTGGATGAATATTTACTAATAATAGCAAATTTAAATCCCAAATAGTAAATATAATCAGATTCTGAAAAACTAATTTCGAATGTAATTTTTTCTCTGAAATTTTATTTAAATTTGTACTAGATTATTATTACTAAATGGTTAAATATTTTTTGGAATTTGAGATTTGTTATTTGGGATTTTTTGCTAATGAGCATCCAACCAATTATCCGCAACACCGATATTCACAGAAATTGGGACAGTTAAAATCATTGCTCCTTCCATAAGTTCTTTTATTATTGCTGAGGATTCATTCACTTCGTTATTTGGAATGTCAAATATTAATTCGTCGTGAACTTGAAGAACCATTTTACTCTTCAATTTTTGTTTGTTAAATTCATCATATATTTTTATCATTGCAAGTTTTATCATATCGGCTGCAGTACCTTGAATAGGCATGTTAATCGCAACTCTTTCTTCAAATTGTCTTATTGTCCTATTATTGCTGTTGATATTTCTCAAAAATCTTCTTCGTCCTAAAAGCGTTTCTGAGTATTCTTTTTCTTTGGCTTCTTTAATACATTGCAACATAAAGGATTTTACTTGTTTAAAAGTATAAAAATAATTATCAATTATTCGCTGAGCTTCTGCTTGAGGAATTCCCAAGCGGGTTTTTAAACCAAAGGGACCGAGACCGTATAAAATTCCGAAATTTACTTCTTTTGCTTTTCGACGCATATCTGAATTTACATCTTTCGGTCCAACACCAAATATTAATGCTGCGGTTTTTGTATGGATATCTTCACCTTTGTTAAATGCCTCAATTAAAGTTTCGTCACCACTTAGATGGGCCATTATTCGCAATTCGATCTGATTGTAATCAGCACATAGTAATTTATGATTTTTATCAGCTGCAATAAACGCTTTTCTGATTTCCTTACCCATATCAGTTCTAATCGGTATGTTTTGCAAATTAGGCCTTAAGCTCGATAATCTTCCTGTAGCTGTAACTTGCTGGTTGAATGTAGTATGAATTCGTTTTGTTTTTTCGTTGATCAATTCAGGTAATGCATCAGTGTAAGTGGTCTTTAATTTTGAAATCTGACGGATATCTAATATTAAATCAATTATTTCGTGTTCACCTTTCAATGCTTCAAGTGCCTGTGCATCTGTTGAGAAGCCTGTTTTTGTTTTTTTTGATGGATTTAATTTTAACTTCTCGAATAGTATTTTTTGCAATTGTTGAGGTGAATTTATATTAAATTGCTCACCACTTGCTTTATATATCTTTTCTGAAATCTCAAATATTTTTTTCTCTAATTCAATAGATAATTCCTGAAGAATTTCCTTGTCAATTTTTATCCCAGTTCTTTCCATATCTTCTAAGACATAAACAAGTGGGAATTCAACTTCATTTGCTAATTTTAGTAGGTTAGCATTTTCTAACTCTTTTTCGAAAATTTTAAATAATTGAAATGTTATATCAGCATCTTCACAAGAATAGTCTGACAATTTATTTATTTCAACATCGTAAATGTCATTACCTTTCGTTTTAGAGGCAATTAAATCAGAGTATTCAATTGGTGTATAATTCAAATATTTTTTTGCAAGATTATCGAGACTATTTTTTTGATCTGGATCAAGCAAATAAGCTGCAAGCATTGTATCAAAATATAAATTCTTTACATTAAATTTATAATTTCGCAATACAGCCATGTCAAATTTTGCATTTTGGCATACTTTTTTTATTGTTTCGTTTTCAAATATTGGTTTGAATAATTTTATAAAAATATCGATATCCAACCTATCAGTTAAATCCCGATTAAATAAATCACTCCCTTGAATTTTTGGTGCTAAGGCTATAAAATATGATTGTTTAGGTTGCATTGAAAATGATACTCCAACCAAATTAAGGTTCTGAAAATCAAGTGAATCAGTTTCAGTATCAAATACAAATAATTTTGATTTAGATAATTTATCAGCAAATTTTTTTGCGTCATCTTCTTTTGTTATTAACTTGTAAATTATTTTTTCCTGATCGAAGATATCGTATTGTGCTGGTGTGGTTTCAGTTACTGCGGTCTCTATTGTATCTTGTCCGGGATATAATTCTTTCAATTTGGTAATAAAAGATTTGAATTCTAATTCCTGAAATATTTTTACTAATTCATTTACATTTGGTTTTTTTATTTTTGCCTCTTCGAGTGAAAAATTAAAATCAATTTCTGTTGTAATTGTCACAAGTTGTTTTGATAATAATGCGCTATCTTTTCCATCAATTAAATTTTTCCTTAAACTTTCGGGAGAAATATTATCTATGTCATTGTAAAGATTTTCAATAGTTAAATATTTCTGAATTAATGGTAAAGCTTTTTTAGGGCCTATATTTGGAACACCTGGAATATCATCCGAACTATCACCGGTCAATGCAAGATAATCAATAAAATTGATAGGAGGGAAGCCATAGTCTTCTTGTATCTTTGCTTCATCTAATATTTTAAATTCTTGAGATGTCTTATCTGGTCTAGCAATTTTTGTTAAGTCTGTTATTAATTGAATAAGATCCTTATCTGAAGTAACTGCTATAGTCTGAATTTCAGATTTCTCATTCTTTCTCGAAATAACTCCGATAATGTCATCAGCTTCACAACCAGGGACCAAGTATATTGGGATATTAAAAGCGTTTAGAATTTGTTTAATTCTTCCTATTTGGGGAATAAGATCTTCAGGTATTGGTTGACGTGTTGATTTATATTTATCATACACTTGATGTCTGAATGTCTTTTCTTTTGAGTCTAAAGCTACTGCAAGATAATCTGGTTTTGTATCTTGAATTATTTTAAATAGTTGATTTAAGAAACCATAACTGGCTGATGTAGGTTCACCTTTAGAATTTGATAATTGCCGCCCTTTGAAAGCATAAAATGCTTTATAAATAAGTGCCATTCCGTCAATTAATATATATTTATTCTTTTCTTTCATAAAATTTCGAAGTCATTATAGAATGTTTAAAGTTTTTTTAATAATTTTTGTAACTTTATAATCAAAATTAACAAAATAAAATTTTGAATTCTATCAATAATTATTGCTTGAATTTAACTTTTTATTATATATTTGCCAATCAAAATAATAAAATTTTACTAAACAGGAGGAACAATGAAATCTTTACGTTGGCTTTTGATTTCTTTTCTACTTATAGGTAGTTTAAGTGCTCAGGTATTTCAACCAGCTAAAGTATTATCACAAAGCAAATTTAGAGTGGGTATTAATCCTCTCTTGATGGAAGAAAGTTTTGCATTTTATATTCATGGTGGTGTTGGTCTTGGCTCAAGAATGGATTTAGGTTTCAAGGTCGGATTTGGAGAAGGAGATGCATACTTTGGTGCTGATATTGACTACGGTATTTTAATTCAGGATTTTAGTCTTACATTAGGTGGTGGTTTACATCATTGTTCAGTGATGGGTATTGATGTTACCATTAAAGGTGGTTATGATATCCCAAATTCTGGAGTTGAAATACATGGTGGATTTGATTTTGATATTAATTTTCATGATGGTGGCTCGACTTCTCCTTTATGGTTTCTGCTCGGGTTAGAGTGGAGAGTCAGAAGTATGATTGCAGTTGTCCTGGACGTGGAAATTGGTGTAACTGAGGAAGCACCAAATATTTTTGGCGGTGGAATTAATTTGTATTTTTAAAGTGATGTTTAAACAAAGAATTATTATTTAAAAAAATGAAAAAAATATTTTTGATTTCGTTACTGGCTGTATGGATTACAAGTTTTATTTATTCTCAAGAAACATCAATATATGTTGCATCATGGAATCTTGAGAATTTATTTGATAATATTGATAATCCAGATAAAGAAGATGAAGAATTTCTAAGTGATGGTAAAAAAGAATGGACGGATGAAAGAATTGCCCTTAAAATGGAAAATCTTTCTAAAGTAATTGAATATATGAATCTAAATAATGGTCCTGATTTACTTGGTGTTATTGAAGTTGAAAATGTTGAAATTCTGCAAAAATTAAATGATAATTATTTAAATGAATTCAATTTCGAAATTACCTATGCAGACGCACCTGATATGAGAGGAATTGATGTTGGATTATTATATAATGCCGATAAATTTGTTCTTGTAGAAAAAGAAGAATTATTTGTCAATTTAAATGATAGACCAACACGTGATGTATTACTTGCAAAACTACTTTTTGTTGACGATACTTTTTATGTTTTTATTAATCACTGGCCTTCGAGAAGTGGAGGTCAGGCAGAATCAGAGCCCAAAAGAATATTAGCTGCAAGTGTTGTGAAAAATAAAGTGAATGATATTTTATTGGATAATCCGGATGCTAAAATTATCGTTATGGGTGATTTCAATGATGAACCGACAAATATTTCTTTATTAGATACTTTACAAGCCAATTTTTATAATTGCGAACAGGAAATTTCGGATTCTACAGTTTTATTTAATCTATCCTCAAGATTATTTAGTGATAGTTTAGGTACTTATATGTATAAACAACAATGGAATATGTTGGATCAGATAATTGTGTCTAAACAATTGCTTGTTGGAGAGAAATTTCAGTATATATGCGATTCTTTTGAAATAATCAAGCCTGATTTTATGGTGACGAAAAGTGGTAAATGGGAAGGTGCTCCATATCCGAGTTATGGAAGTGGAAAATTCCTTGGTGGTTATAGTGACCATTTTCCAGTTGGTATTAAAATAATGGTTTTCCAATAAAATATTTATTTAAATAATTAATAAAATTGTATGTAATTTTAATTTTATTTATTAAATTTGCACTTAAAAATAATTAAGTTATTAGATAATTAAAATTTAACATTGGAGGTAAACTCTTATGCAACTTTCATCAATTTTTGAATCCGTTTCTTATTTCTTTGCACAAACCCAGAGTAATGGGGATTGGCTAAACTGGTTACAAACTAAGTTTGTTGCTGGTGGTTTCTTTATGTGGCCTATTCTTGGATGTTTAGTAGTTGGGCTAGCATTTGTAATTGAAAGATTTTGGACTTTAACTCGCTCATCAACAAATACAAAGAAATTTGTTGTATCAATAACTGATGCACTTAAAAGTGGTGGTGTCCCAGAAGCTATAAAAGTATGTGAAAATTCTCGTGGTTCTATTTCTTCGGTTTTTCATGCCGGTCTATTAAGATATGACGAAGGAGTGGATGCAGCTGAGAAAGCTGTTATGGCTTACGGTGCAATTGAAATGACTTTCCTTGAAAGAGGATTAATCTGGATTTCTACTTTTATTGCTATTGCTCCTATGCTTGGTTTTACCGGAACAGTTCAAGGTATGATTGATGCTTTTGATGCTATTAAAGAAGCTGCTCAAATGTCTCCGGGAATTGTTGCTGGTGGTATTGCTGTAGCTTTATTGACAACGTTATTTGGATTAGTTGTAGCAATAATTTTGCAAGTATTTTATAATTATTTTGTATCTAGAATTGACAGGCTAGTAGGTGATATGGAGGAAAGCTCTATCGAATTGATAGATGCACTTTATGAGCTTAGGAAAAAAAGCTAAAATGAGGATATAAAAATGGTAAGTTTTAAGAAAAGAAAAAAGAATCCAGCTGAAATTCCAACAAGTTCAATGGCTGATATTGCTTTTTTACTTCTTATATTTTTCTTAGTCTCAACTAATATTGATGTTGATACTGGTATCGGATTAACATTGCCTGAATGGACTGAAGACAAACCTATAGAAATTAAAATGGGTGCAGATCGTTTAATTACACTTAATATTAATGAATTTGGTGACGTGTTGTTAAACAATGAGATCTTTCCTGTTCCACGTATTAGAGAAAATCTTATTGAAAAAATAAGAAGTAAAATTGAGTTACCTGCTGAAAAGAAACTTGTTGTTTCTGTTAAGACAGATAGGAAAACTAATTATAATCTATATATCCAAGCTTTAGATCAGGTAAAAGCGGCATATTTCCAGGTAAGAGAGGAGTATTCTTTATCTAAATGGGGAAAGAAATTAGTTGATATAAAGGATAATTCTCCTGAAGAAAAAGAATTGCGTGAAAAGATTCCGATTACAATATCAATCGCTGAACCAGAAGAAGTAAAATAAGAGGTAAAATAATGGCATTCGAAAAAAAACGTGCGACATCAAAACAAGATATTCCTACAGCATCTTTACCTGATATTATTTTTATGCTACTTTTATTCTTTATGGTTTCGACCACATTGAAAGAATTTAATGTATTAGTTAAATTTACACTTCCTGAAGCAGAAGCTATTGAAAAGATCGAGAATAAAAGACTGGTAGCGTATGTATGGGTTGGTAAAGGTGATAAAATTCAGATTGATGATAGTATTATAGAATTGAAAGAGATAGGTGAAATTATGTATGCAAAAAGACAATCAATTCCCAATGTTATTGTTTCGTTTAGAGTCGATAAAGATTCAAAAATGGGAGTTGTAACTGACATACAACAAGAGTTAAGAAAAGTACATTGTAGGAGAATTAATTATTCCGCAAGATTCAAATCGTAAAATATTTTAATCTTTGGCAGGTTATTTTAACCTGCCTTTTTTTTTGAGGGTTCTATGAGTTTAAAAGAAAAAATAACAAATGATTTAAAAGATGCAATGAAATCGAGTGATAAACTTAGATTGGAAACTATACGTTCTATTCGTGCGTTAATATTGGAATTCGAAAAATCAGGGGCAAATAGGGTACTTACAGAAGATGATGAGATCAAAATGCTTCAGTCTGCTGTTAAGTCAAGAAAAGAAGCGTATGAAATGTATTTAAAAGCCGGACGCGAAGACCTCGCACTGAAGGAAGAAAACGAAATTAAGATAGTGTCAGAATACTTAACAAAACAACTTACGGAAGAAGAAATTTTAAACCAAGTAAGACTAATTGCGACAGAAATCGAAGCTAAGACAAAGGCTGATTTTCCGAAATTAATGCCTGCAGCTATGAAAGTTATGAAAGGAAAAGCTGATGGCAACTTGGTAAGACAAGCTGTTGAAAAAGTGTTGAGTTGACATTGAATTATATTGATATAATTATTTTTGCTTTTCTTATTCTCAGCTTTTTTTTGGGATTTAAGGATGGAATTGTAAGAAAAGCGATTGGACTTATAGGCTTAGTTCTTGCAATTGTACTTGCATTTGAATTATCAGGATTTATTGGTGACTTGTTGAGCCCGATTTTTGATGACCAAAATTATATTGCAGAAATTATTAGCGGAATAATCATTTTTATTGCTATCATTATTTTAACCTCAATTGTCAAAAGAATTTTACAACCGATTGATCGTGTAAATAAATTATTCAACCAAATACTTGGTGGATTAGCAGGTTTAGTCCAAGCAGTAATTTATTTAAGCGGTTTATTCCTATTCCTTAATATCTTCAACTTTCCAAAATCCGATGTCCGAAACGATTCATTATTGTATAACGATATTTTTAATGTAATTCCCTCAGGCATTGAATTGATTGTAGGTGAGGATTCTAAAACTGATAAATGGCTAAAGGAATTTATACAGCAGAATAATGAAAATAAAACAGAAACCACAAATTGATCTACTTTAGAATATGATATCCGAGAACATATACAACAAACTGGAATTTTACAAAGTTCTAGAATTTATAGCTAAGTATACTAATACAGATGTTGGTAAAACAAATGTTCTTAAGCTTCGTCCTCTGAATGAAACAAAGCAAATATTATTTCAGGGTGAATTAGTTAATGAAGCGAAAGAAATCTTAATTTACGAAGATCTTCCTTTAGAATACTTACCTGATTTAAATAATTCAATTGATAGAGCAAAAATTAATAATGCAATCTTAGATAAGGATAATATCCTGTATGTCTTGAGTCTTGCTGAAAATTCTCGCAAAATCTATTCATTCATCAAAAAATATGAATTTGCGAAAAATCTTATTTCTCATCTTTTACCATTATTATTTATAGATAAAAATTTTGAATTTCAAATAAAAAATATTTTTACCGACACAGGCGAGATTAAAGATAATGCGAGTAAGGAACTAAAAAAAATACGAGAGGAAATAAAAAGTAAAAATGAAACATTGCAGAAGATTGTAAATAATCTATTAAAAAACTGGAGTAAATCTTTATTAGTTCAAGAGGAAATAATTACACTAAGAGATGGTAGAATTGTTTTACCAGTTAAGTCTGAACATAAAAGACATGTGAAAGGATTTATCCATTCAGAATCTTCTACTGGTCAAACAGTATATATTGAACCAGAGGAGACTTTAGACATTAACAACGATATCTTATCGTTACATTTTGAAGAGAAACGGGAAATAGATAGAATACTTAAAAATATTACAAATAAAATAGGTGAATATTCTGTTCAATTAAAAAACACTTTAAATACAATTTCACAAATTGATTCAATTTTTGCACGTGCTAAATATTCAACAGAGATTATTGGTTCTTTTATAAATATCTGTGATGAGAAAAACTTAGAATTAATTGATGCAAGACATCCTATATTGCTTAAAAAATATGGACGCGATAAAACAGTTCCTTTGAATGTGAAATTGCAAAATGAAAAAATTATTGTAATTACAGGACCAAATGCAGGTGGTAAGACGGTTGTATTAAAAACTATTGGATTACTTACATTAATGGTTTTAAGTGGAATACATATACCAGCAAATCCAGATTCCAATATTCCTTTCTTTACAGATATTTTTCTTGATATAGGTGATTATCAATCATTAGAAGATGATTTAAGTACTTTCAGTTCTCATCTTAAAAATATCGGAGAAATAATCGAAAAAGCAGATGATAAATCAATGGTTTTGTTGGATGAGATCGGAACAGGGACAGACCCCACTGAGGGAAGTGCAATTTCTGCTGGTATTCTTTTAAGTTTAAAAAATAAAAATTCTTTGACTTTTGCAACGACTCATCATGGAAATTTAAAAGTATTGGCAAACGACTTGGAAGGATTTAAAAATGCTTCTATGGAATTTGATACAATTAATCTTAATCCTACTTATATTTTCAGATTAGGAATACCAGGTTCGAGTTATGCTTTTGAGATAGCTGAGAGAATAGGATTAAATAAAAACATATTAAAAATTGCAAAAGAATATATTGATACAGATAAAACTAAATTAGAAAATTTTATAATTGATATTGAAAAAAAATCAAGAGATTTAAGAGAAATTAATAAAAAATTAGAACTTGAAAATATAAGATTAGCTAGTCTTACTAAATTATACAAGGATAAAACTGATGAGATACAAACAGAGAAAAAGAAAATAATTGTCGAGTTAAAACAGAGAGCAGAAGAGTATTTAGATAATATGAGTAAAGAATTTGAGCGAATTATAAAAGAAATAAAAGAAACTCAAGCAAAGAAAGAAGTTATAAAAGAGACGAAAAACAAAATTGAAGAGATTAAACTAGAAATTTCCAAGTTTATTCCCGATAAAGAGAGAGTAAAAAATAATTTTAATGTTGGTGCTTATGTTTCAATAAGAAATACTACAACGTACGGCGAGATAATATCTATAAATGAGAAAGATGATTCTGCTGTAATTAAATCTGGTGCTGTAAGGATAAAAGTAAAATTAATAGATTTACTATTAGCAGATAAAATATCAGAGTATCATAATTACAATACGAATAATATTGAAGTAAATTATGTAAAAAATAAAATTGATATTAGAGGAAGAAGGCCAGAAGAAGTCAAAAATGAAATAATTAAATTTTTAGATGATGCTTATATGAATAATTTGAAAATTGTTGAAATCATCCATGGCAAAGGAGAAGGGATTCTAAAAAATTTTATACATTCCTTATTGAAGGAATATGGAAGGATAAAAAAATATTATTTTGCTGATATAGAAATTGGTGGTGAAGGTGTTACAATAATTGAATTTTGACAGGATTAAAAATAATATTTCCTTAAGGCATTTATATTAAATGAAATAAGTTAAGTAAAGTAAAGTTGATTATTTAATAATTTTTATTTATAATTGTAATAAATAACTTTGAATAATTTCTTTATTACAAAAAATTTGCATTAAAATAATTTTTAAGGAGAAATTGCTATGAAATTAAAGATTTATTTGCTAATATTTGCAGCATTACTATTTGCATATGCTTGTGTACCAGTAGAAGAAGAAACACAAGAACCACCTCAGGAAACTCCACCTCCAGAAGAAGAAGTTTATGTGTTTGAAGAAGAACCAATAGAAGAACCAGTTGTAGAACAACCAGTCTTCCAGTATACTGTACAGATTGGTGCATTTACAACAAGAGATAGAGCTGAAAAATTTATTTTAGAGTGCAAGGGGAAAATCAATCAACCTTTACAAGTAGTTTTTAAGAATAATGTTAATCTATATGCTGTACAATTAAGTCCATTTTCTGATAGGTCGCAGGCAGACTTAATGGTAAGTCAACTTAAATCAGATCCGAAATTTTTTGATACGTTCATAATTATGGATAGAATCAAGTAGTTTTTGAATTGCTTAAAAAAATAATTTAAGAAACTTAACATATATAATAATTTGAGGGGTGTAAAATGGCGTTTTCTTTAAACAAAATTATGTTAATTGGAAATCTTGGACAAGATGCTGAAACTACATTTACTACTAGTAATTTATCTGTAACAAAATTTTCATTAGCTACTACTCATAGTTATAAAAATAAAGAAGGTGAGTGGACTAATGAAACAACTTGGCATAATATTACTGCTTTTGGTTTGTCTGATTTCTATAAGGAAGCATTAAAAAAGGGTAAAAAATTCTACGTTGAAGGAAGATTAACTAAAAATGAGTACACTGATAAAGAAAATATTAAAAGATATTACACTGACATAATTGCTCAATCTATTATTCCACTTGATTCAACTGCAGGTGGTACTAATTATCAACCAGAAATGATAAATAAGGAAACGACTTCGGAAGAGGCTGCAAAGAATGACGATCTTCCTTTTTAATGGTATTGTATAATAATTTGAGGCAAAATATTTTTTGGATTATGATTTGATTTATCAGCTGATAACACTATCTCTACTTTTAGTTTTATCAGCTATTTTTTCAGGTGCGGAAGTATCTCTCTTTTCTATCGATAATGATAAGAAAATATTAAGCAAACTTAAAGGTAAAAATAAGTTATTAGAAAGATATATCATTAATTTATTATATGAACCGAAAAGATTGCTCGTAACAATTCTTATCTCAAATACTGTTGTTAATGTATCAGCTTCGATGGTGGGTGTTATATTAGCAATAAAAATATCTAACTATTTTAACTGGGCTTTACCAATAGTTCTTACTTTTCAAATAATATTATTAACTATTTTAATTTTAATTATTGGTGAAATTACACCAAAAATCTTTGCATCTCGTAGACCATTATTATTTGCAAAAATAGTTAGTTTCCCTCTTTATTGGATCAGTATATTTATTTATCCTATTTCAAAAATTATTACAGATATGATAAAGTCATTAGTGTCAAGAATTAAAATAAATAAAAATCGCTTTATCTTACATTCTAATGAGATAACTGACCTTGCTGATATAAGTGCTGAGAAAGGGACAATTGAAGAAGAAGAACAAGAATTAATTCACGGTATTGTGGAATTCAAAAGAGTTACCGTCAGGGAAGTAATGACACCTCGTGTTGATATTGTTGCTGTTCCAGTAAATGTAGATCATTTTGATCTAATAAAAATTATAGATGAGTCAGGACATAGTAGAATTCCACTCTATGAAAATAATTTGGATAATATTATTGGTGTTGTTTATGCAAAAGATATTTTAAAATACCTTAATGGTGAGTCTGGTTTGAGTGATTTTTCGTTAGTGAAAATATCACGCGAAGCTTATTTCGTTCCTGAAACAAAATTGATAAGCTCTTTGATGCAAGAATTTCAAGAAAAAAATATTCATATTGGGATTGTTGTAGATGAATATGGTGGAACTGCAGGTCTAATTTCACTTGAAGATATATTAGAAGAAATTGTCGGAGAGATAAGAGATGAATACGACCAAGAGGAAAATGAGATAACTAAAATAAATGACAATTTATTCCTCGTGCTTGGAAAGGTATCAATTGAAGAAATTAATGATTTATTGCAAACGGATTTTTTCCCTGAGGAAGATGACTACGATACATTGGGTGGTTTTATTTATAATTTTGCTGGACAAATCCCAAATGAGAATTTTTCTTTTATTTATAAAAATTACAAATTTACAGTTAAAGAGGTAAATGATAAAAGAATCAATCAGGTATTAATTGAGAAAATTTCAGAATGACAATATATAAATGAAATTTGGATGTTTATTTAAAAGTATTTTTTTAATTATTACAATTATTGGGATCGCATATTATATTATCGATAAATATGGAGAGGAAATTCTCGACTACGGTGTAGACGAGATTTATAAGAACCAAATAGATAGATTAATATCAAATATTGACAAAGTCGAGGACAGTGTATATAAAGATCGCATAAAACTTTACATTTTTGATGTAATAGCTAAAGCCGAAAAAGGTGATTATAATAAAGTAATTGATAATAATCTCAATATTTTACTTATAATTGAAGAATCAATCAAAGACAACAGAATAGAAGAAGAAGAGTTTATTAAAATAAATCAAGAATATATTAAAAATGAAGAACTCAAAGAAAACTAACATTAGGGTTGGAATCACACTTTTTATAGGAATTATTATTGTAATTCTACTTTTAATGTGGGCAAAAAATATTTCCTTCTCAAGTAAAAAAGAATTGTTTATCAGATTTGATTCAGTAGCAGGGCTTGAGTTAGGTGATCCAGCAATGTTAAATGGTGTCCGGAAGGGTTATGTAGATGAGATAAAAGTTGATGGTAATTCCGTAGTTGTTAAAGTAGTTTTAGACAAAGATGTGAGTTTAAATAGTAATGCTAAATTCAGTTTAATGATGCTTGATCTTATGGGAGGAAAGAAAATTGAAATTAGCCCGGGAGATAGCAGTCATAAAATTAATTTTAGTACTATCCAAAATGGTGAATTTGTTGGTGATATTTCTACTGCGATGGCAATGTTAAGTTCTGTGGAGTACGATTTAGTTGGTTTTATTAAAGAAGCAAAAACAGCTCTTACGGCAATGAATGATTTACTCGGTGACGAGGCATTTGTCCAACAATTGAAATCTTCTGCCTTGGATCTTAGTTTAGCAATGCGAAAGTTGAATGTAATGATGGATGAAAATCGAAAGGATTTAAATGATTTACTTAATACTGGTGTTGAATTAGCGGATAACTTAAATAATTTTATTATTGATAATAAAGAAAATATTCATTCAACCTTGGATAATGCAAACGTCCTTTTGATTAATACGAATGAACTAGTGACAAAGGTTGAAGAATTTCTTTTAGAAACAAAAGAACAATCAAACAATGTTGGAAAATTTTTATATGATGAGCAATTATTTAATGATATAAAAATCTCATTGGAAAAATTGAAAGAGTTAAGTAATATTTTAATTGAACAGCTGAAGAACGAAGGAGTTCGTGTTGATGCTGATATATTTTAATAACTTTAAATAAATCTAAATGTGAATATGATTTACGGAATTGGGATTGACATAATAGAAATTGAAAGGATAAAACAAAGTATTGAAGAATATGGCGAAAGATTCTTGAATAAAATCTTTACAAAAGTTGAAATTGACTATAGCAAAAATAAAAGCAATATGTATCAGCATTTAGCTGCTCGTTTTGCTGCAAAAGAAGCTATTGCTAAAGCAATCTCAACTGGATTGAATAAAAGTTTTAGTTGGCAGGAAGTTGAGATATATAATGAACCATCCGGTCTGCCTAAAGTAAAGTTATTAGGTAAATTGAAGGAAATTGTTGGAATTGAAAGAGAATTAAAAATAACAATGAGTCATTCCGATCATTATGTTTGTTGTTTTGCAGTATTATGTTCAATTACATCAATCTAGATCATCCAATTAAATTATAATAAATTGGAAAATCCTTTTTTATTTTTTAAAAAAGTGTTATTTTTGTAGCGAAAATAAAAACTTTAATATAAGGAGATTAATTCGAACCTAATAGTAACATCCATTGTGCATTAAATGCTAAGGTCCTACTTTTAAATCAAAGCTATGAACCACTCTATATCTGTAATGTTAAACGAGCTGTAGCTTTACTATTCACTGGAAAAGCAGAAGTCGTTAGCAAAAACGAGCGGAGAGTAATTCACACTATTTCTAATCAATTTTCTTGGCCCAATGTAATTCGTTTAAATAATTTTATTAAAATTCCTTATAAAAGGATAATACTTTCAAGGAAAAACATCCTTAAGCGTGATGGACATAAATGTGCTTATTGTGGACGTGGTGATTTACCTCTTACTTTGGACCACATAATTCCAAAATCAAGAGGGGGAGATGATTCTTGGGAAAATCTTGTCTCAGCTTGTCTAAAATGCAATAATAAAAAAGGAGATAGAACTCCTCATGAAGCAAATATGAAATTGCGAATAATTCCTTATGCACCAAACCATATTATGTTTATTATGAAAACCGTAAATAAACTTGATGAATCTTGGAAGCCGTTCTTATTCCAATATTAAATCAAGAATAATATTTTTAAGAATTAAATAGTTGCTATGAAAAAATATTTTTATTTTTTATTAGTTCTTAACATTATCTCATTTGCTCAAGAAAATAATCAACCGAAAATTAATCCTCCAATCTATATTGCATTTCTTTGGCATATGCACCAACCAATATATTATCCTTATGAAACAGTAATACAGACAGATCAGAATAATAGATATAGCTTTTCTGTAGTTGATGTACATAACCAAAGAACAGGCCCTTACACAAGTTGGCCAAAAGATGCAGTGCAAACGGGTATTACAGCAGGAATGGCTAATTTTGGTGCACAAGTTAGTTTTTCGGGTTCTTTAATTGAAAATCTAAATGTACTTGAGACAAATGGGAATACCAATTTCCAAAATTGGAAGAATAATTGGAATACAATTAAGACACAAAATACTTCTCTTGGTAATCCTCGTCTTGATATGGTAGCATTCGGATATTTCCATCCTTTAATGGGATTGACTGATTCAACTGATATGGTTAAGCAAATCCAAAAACATAAAACATCTTTTAGTAGCAATTTTTCAGGAAGTTATTCGAAGGGGATGTTTCCACCAGAAAATGCTTTTGCTCCTGATATGATACCGGCTCTTGTTGAAGAGGGAATTGAATGGGTTATTGTAGATAATTTCCATTTTGAAAGAGCCTGTAATAGTTATCCATATAATACAGGTGGTAGCGTGGTGGAACCAAATACAGCTGATCAATTAAATAGCAATCCAGATGATTGGTTACAAATTAATGGCTTATGGGCACCAACTAAAGTATCAGCACAATGGTCAAGGCAACCCCATTATGTCGAATATGTTAATCCACAAACTGGAGAAGTAAGTCAAATAATAGCAATTCCCGGGGATAGATATTTAGGTAACGAAGATGGTAGGGGAGGATTTGGAGCGTTAAATTATGAATACGTTATGAGTCAATTAGAATCTTACAATACTGATCCAAATCATCCTATTTTAATTGTATTACCACATGATGGTGATAACTATGGAGGTGGTACAGATAGTTATTATGGATCAAATTTTCAAAGTTTTGTAGATTGGCTATCAAACAATCCAAGTAGATTTGTTTGTACAACTATTGAAGATTATCTTGAAATGTTTCCACCAGATCCTAATGATGTAATTCACGTTGAAAATGGTTCGTGGGTAGGTGCGGATGCTGGTGATCCCGAATTTAAGAAATGGCTTGGTGATCCTAATCAATCTGGTTATAGTTATGATAGAAATAGTTGGGCTGTAGTAACTGCTGGTAAAAATTGGGTTGAAACAGCTGAACATCAATCGTCTGTGAACAGCAATACTATTGAGGCATGGAAATGGTATTCAGTTTCTCAAACAAGTTGTTATTGGTATTGGGATGGAACAGAAATATGGGATTCAAATCCAACAAGGGCAATCAATCAGTCAATAAATTATGCTCAATTAGTTGTCAATAAAAATAATGATTTAACACCACCATCTATTTTTAGACCCCAGAGAGATCCATACAATCCAGGTGGAACAGAATGGGGCACAACAATGACTAATGATCTGACGATTTGGACATTAGTATATGATTTAAATGGATTAGATTCGGTTAAATTAAAATATAGAATTGATCAAGATGGAATAAATTCTACTTTAACAAATCAAAATGAAATTTATGAGGGGGGTGTGGATGTTGGAGAGTGGATTACAATTGATATGGATTCTTCTACTTGGACATCCATAACAGATCCACTACCAAATATAAAAGCAAAATTATTTTTTGCAACGATTAATGATTCAAATAATGTATTATTGGACTATTATGTTGAAGCTAAAGATAAGAAAGGAAATGTATCAAAATCTATTATTCAACATGTATGGATAGGTGCCAGCACCGGTGGTGCAGGTGGAGACGAAGGTGTCTATTGGGAACCAGCTCAACCTACGATTGATGATACTATTACTGTATATGTTTCTGATGCAACTCAAGGGGGTAAGTTACATTGGGGAGTTAATAACAGTGGTTCAAATTGGAATAAACCTGATTCAGTTTATTGGCCTGAAAATACTACAGTATGGACGGATGGTAAAGCAGTTGAAACTCCTTTTGTCGGTCCGGATGGCGAGAACAAACTTAAAATAAAAATTGGTCCCTTTAATAAACCTGAACAAAGCGTTGGACGAGTTGTATTTGTTATACACTACAATGATGATTCTTGGGATAATAATAATGGTGTAGATTACTTAATTGGCATAACAGGGGGGATTGCTCCAAGTTTTGTAGTAGATGGTGCTTTAGATGCTGGAGCTACAAAAGTGGCAACCAATACTAATGATTTATATGTTGATTGGACAAGCCCAATTTTATATTTAGCTACTCAATCAGCTCAAAATGTAGGAGGAGATATTTTTATTTTTATTGCTGATACTGGTGATACCTTAACTATAGCTCCATGGGCAAAATCAGGGCAAGTTTACCAATGGGAGTCATATATTGGAGATGAAAGTAGTAATAATTGGTGTGGATGGTTCGATGCATCTACTTCGACAACTGTTGAAAATGCAGCCGAAGATTATTTAGAAGGAACAATAAATCTGTACCAAGAATTCGGTTATATTCCCTCAAAGATTTATATAGCAGTGGGTAAATATCAAACTACAGATGGAGGAGCATTGCAAAATCAGGTTCCTATATCTCAAGATAGCAACGGGAATATTGAGTTTATAGAATTTTATGAGTACATTATTTCTCAAGAACTTCGACTTAATCTTAAGATATTTCTACAGGGCGCATACAGATAAACTTTATATATTTAATTTGAGATAAGTTGAATTAAATGTAATAAAAAAGCCAGGTTATATCCTGGCTTTTACGTTTTATCAGAGTTAATTATATATCGAATTTGATGCCCTGAGCGAGTGGTAATTTGGAACCATAATTAATTGTATTTGTTTGTCTTCGCATATATGCTTTCCAAGCATCAGAACCAGATTCACGTCCACCACCTGTTTCTTTTTCTCCACCAAATGCTCCACCGATTTCTGCTCCCGAAGTACCGATATTCACATTAGCAATGCCACAATCTGAACCGACAGTAGATAGAAATTCTTCAGCTTCTTGGAGATCATCTGTAAATATTGCTGAAGATAAACCCTGAACGACATTATTATGAATTTCAATTGCTTTGCTAACATTTCCTGTATATTTTATCAGATATAATATTGGAGCGAAAGTTTCTTCCTGTACTATTTCATAGTGATTTTCAGCTTCTACTATTGCTGGTTTTACATAACATCCAGATTTGTATTCTTCACCTTCTAAAACTTCACCACCGTATATTAGTTTTCCACCCTCTTCTTTTGCTTTTTGTAATGCATTAACAAAAGATATTACAGCTGCTTTGTCAATTAGAGGTCCAATATGATTTTTTTCGTCAAGTGGATTACCGATCTTAACAGTTTGATATGCTTTTAGCAATGATTCTTTAATCTTATCATAAATTTCTGAATGTATAATTAAACGGCGGGTAGTTGTACATCTCTGTCCTGCAGTTCCAACAGCACCAAATACAACCGCTGGAATTGCCGTTTGTAAATTTGCATTTGGTGTAATTATGATTGCATTATTACCACCTAATTCAAGAATTGTTTTTCCAAATCTTTTCGCAATAACCTCATTAGCATGACGACCAACAGCAGTTGAACCAGTTATAGAAACAAGAGGAACGCGTTTATCAGTAAGAAATTTCTCCCCAATACTAGAACCACGTCCTATAACTAATGAAAATAATCCTTCGGGTAGTTCGTTAGCTTTAATGACATTTGCTAAAATATTTTGAACAGCAATAGCTGTTAGTGGAGTTTTTGATGATGGTTTCCAAAGATTTGAATCTCCACATACGGTTGCAATCATAGCATTCCATGACCATACAGCAACCGGGAAATTGAACGCTGAAATAATTCCGATAATTCCAAGCGGATGGTATTGATCATACATTCTGTGTTTTTCTCTTTCCGAGTGCATCGTGAAGCCGTATAATTGACGAGATAATCCAACAGCAAAATCGCAGATGTCAATCATTTCTTGAACTTCGCCAAGACCTTCCTGTAAAGATTTTCCCATTTCATAAGAGACTAATGTCCCAAGTGGTTTCTTGTATTTTCTTAATTCTTCACCAATTAGTCTGACTATTTCGCCTCTCTTAGGTGCAGGAATTGTTCGCCAGTATTTGTATGCTTCATGTGCTTGTTCAACTACTTTGTCAAAATCTTCAGCTGATGCCTGATATACAGTAGCAATTTGTTTCCCATCAACAGGTGATACTACTTTTAATTCACCTTGGTCAGTTGTTTCAAACCATTTTAATCCGGTCGATGCACCGTAGTTTTTCTCTTTGATTCCTAATTCCTTTAAGAATTCCATTTGCTCTCCTTTTTGTTATTTATAATTGGATTTAATATTGATTTTTTCCATTAGAGAATTCAGCGAAATATTTCGCATCTTATCTTCAATATCTACTTGAATTTCTGAAAATAAATTGATAAAATATGAATAAAACGTTTTAGATTGTTTGAAATTTTTCCCACTTACCTTATTTACATCAAGATGAAAGGCTTTTCGATTTTCAATTCCACAATACACTTCTTGCATATTTATTTCAATTGGATTTTTATTTAGAATGAATCCACCTTTTTTTCCTTTAATACTTGAAACAATATTAACAGCAGATAATTGAGAAAGTAACATCCTAATTTTCGATGCATTTATTCCGATGGACTTTGATATTTCAGCACTGCTTTTTGGAGTAGGAAATGATTCAGCGAGATAACAAAGTGCCTTTATAGAGGCTGATAATTTCGTAGATGTTGACATAATTTGTTTTAATTGTTATAGCAAGTGTAACAATTTAATATTTAATAATCAATTACAAAATTTTACAATTTTATGTTGATTTGATTAAAAATTTATGTATTTTTAGATAAAGTAATAAAATTATTAAATGAAAAGGTAAAAAATGAAAATTCTAAAAATATCTAGAATATTTGCAGGTTTATTATTGTTTACTGCAGTTTTTAATTTACCAATGGGTTATTATCATTTCTTACGTGCAGCTGTAATTTTGGTCGCAATATTAAATATTTTTATTGAGTTGAAATATATCAACAAAATTTGGCTTGTCTTTTTTACTATAACAATAATTATTTTTAATCCAATAATTCCATTTAAATTTAGTTCTGGAGTTTGGACATTTATTGATATTTTATTCGGAATAATCTTTATCATAAGTGGCTTATCAATGCGAAAAGCTTGAAACTAAAAATTATTTAATTAATCAACTTGCTAAAGATGATTTTTAATGGAGAAACAAGAATATATTGCTAGGGATTCAGATAATTTTTCTATCCTTGTCTTTTGTTAAAATTTCTTTTGCTTTGTCTCCATATCCTTCTCTACCTAATAGTCCATAAGTAGCAATTTTTCCAGCTTCAACCCCTGGTTGATTGAATGCATCAATATTGTATAATTCACCTGCAAATGCAGTCTGAATCTCGTATAACATAATAAATTGACCTATTGTGTATTCATTAATTTTTGGGAAAATTATTTTACAACAAGGTCGCCCTTTTGAGGAAATTGCATATTCGGTTGCTTTCATTTCGGAGTTAAATAGTTCAGATAATTTGTGCCCCGACAAATAGTCTAATGATGAATAATTAGTTCGGAATTTTGGAATTGTTGTGTCATTTCTAAATTCTTCTATTTGTAAGAAAGTAAATACTTTATTGTTTGGTCCTTCCGTGTATAATTGAACTTGTGAATGTTGGTCTGTAACACCGAGTGCTTTTACAGGTGTTTGACCGATAGCAATTATCTCACCATTTCTATTTCTATTTTTCCCAAGACTTTCTGCCCAAAGTTGTCTATACCAGTCAGCCCAATAATAAAGAGAATTAGAATAGCTAAACATAACGGAAATGTTTTTCTTCTTTTGTGTATCCAGTAAGTAGTGGAAAGTTGCGTTCAAGTAAGCAGGATTTTCGAGTAATTTTTCTGTTTGACATTTTTTTAGCATATCTTCCGCACCTTTTAGTAAATTTTCAATTTTAATATTTGCAAAACCTGCTGTTAATAGTCCAACACTAGAAAGGACAGAAAATCTACCTCCAACATTTTCTGGAATAGTAAAAGAATTGATTTTATATTTATCAACTATTTTTCTCAAATCACCATTCTTTTCATCGGTTGTAATTACAAGGTTACGAGTGAATTTATTCTTTAATTTCCTTTTCAATAAGTCAACGATTATTAAGAATTGGGCTGCTGTTTCTGCGGTTGAACCTGATTTTGAAATTACATTAAACAATGTCTTTTTTATATCAATTGTTCTGAGAAAATTGTAGACATATTCTGGATCAATATTATCAAGAATAAATATTTTTAGTCCTTTTCTTTCTTTTTTTGGAAGAAAATTATGAAAAGTATGTTTTAAAGAATTTAACAAAGCAATATTTCCGAGTGCTGATCCACCAATTCCAAGCACAACGAAATTTTCAAATCTATCTTTATTTAACTTCACAAATTTATTTATATCTTTCACAAGTTTCTTATCGAAAGGTAAATTGTAAAACCCGATCTTATCACTTTCTTTATCATTGGTTAAAATTTTATGATAAGTCTTTGTTATTTCAGAAAATCTTTCAATTTCCAAAATAGAAATTCCTTCTGAACCAATATTTTCTGCAAGCAAATTGGTATAATCAAATTTTAATGGTAATTTTTTCATTTATCACTCCTTAAATACTTTATTTGCAAAAATTTATTTCAAATTTAATAATTTTTACTTTAATTTAGTATTAACTTTTAATAAATTTTAGAAACTTCTGAAAAATTAATTGACATTGATAAAAATTTTAAATATTATTGTAGTCAAAAAGATAAGGGGAAAAAATGCGAAG
>JAFGPR010000049.1 GCA_016936095.1 Ignavibacteriales bacterium
CGGTTAGAGACCACAGGCAAATTATCGTATCAGGTTGATCATAAGCAAGATTTTGTGGATAAACTAATATTGGTTCGTCAGGTGAATTAAGTGTTAATACATTACTCATAACACTTTCATTTGCATTTCTGTCAAGCGAGGTAACGACAAAATATCTGGTATTACTACCGGTATCAGATGGTTCGGGATTTATTTCCTTTAATCCTTGAACACCAATAATTTTTGTTGCATCATCTAAATCGCCAGGTACTATTGAAGAGTTGTTAAATCTATAGATAACATATCTAGCAGCTGTATCTCCATCCATCGATGGAAGAGGTGTATCCCAAATTATGTATGACACATTGGTTCCAGGTATCCTTTCGTATCGAACATTTTCTGGTTGATTAGGTTCAAGAATATCTTTCCAATCCATTACGTATGGTATAGCCTCAAATTTGTAATAGTTATTTCGTAAAGTATCCTTACAGCCAGCAATATTATTTGTTATACTTTTTGCACTGAAATAAACATTTCCTTTTATAAGTGGTTTACTTCTGCAATCATTTATTTGCTCACCAAGTGCTGTTGCTGGCCATCCAGAATCTCCTAAACGATAAGCAGCAGTACCGACATAAAAATCTCGTCCGTTTAATAAACTTGCATCATTCCAATAATTCATTGCGTAGTTCCACCAGTAGTCATACCAGTAGATCTGAGGAATTATTACATCAATATATGGATCGCCATCGTGGTATGTTCCGCTTTCATCTGTGTAAGTACCAGCGAGCCAAGCAGCTGGGTCAATATAAACATCTCCAAAATTCATTGGATTACCACCAGGACTTATACTGAATTTAACATGAGGTTTTACAATCAACAAACTATCATAAATTTGTCTTAAAAGCATATTGACATTATTTTTTCTCCAAGAACTTTTGACTGTAAATCCATTCGGATGATTTGCGAATGTTGTATCGTCATTATAAGTCCCATAGCTTGAATAAGGGTAAAAATAATCGTCCATATGTAAACCATCAATGTCATAATTATTAACAATATCCATGCATACATTAGTTACATAATTTCGAACTTGTGGTAAGCCTGGATTTAAAAATCTGTATTGTGTCCCATCACATTTAATTATCCATTGGGGATGAGTATTGATTATATGTTGAGACGAAAGAGAACCAACGCTTCCACTACTGAGTAATGCTCTATATGGATTAACCCATGCATGAAGCTCCATTCCTCTTTTATGACACTCTTCAATAGCAAATGTCAAAGGATCATAATTCGGATCGCTGGGTGGAGTACCCTGATTTCCAGTTAGATATGCAGACCATGGTTCATAAGCACTATTATACAAAGCATCACAAGTAGTACGAATTTGGAAATATATGGTGTTTATACCAGTTGCTTTTAATTCATCTAGATAAAATAGTAATTGTTGCTTTTGCTGTTGAATAATGCTTGAACTTGATCCAACATTACTTGGCCAATCTATGTTGGAAACAGTGGCTATCCATGCACCTCGTATTTCCTCTTTGGGTGGATTACTTTGTCCCGACAAATATAGAGGTACGATTATTAAAAAGAAGATGAGTAATTTTTTCATTTTTTCCCTTTCGATTATTTTATTAAATATTTTTGAATTACTTTTTTACCAAGTGTAAGTCGTAAGACTAAAATATCAATAGTTGTCTTAATTTTGTCTTTATTAAATTTTAACTGGTAAATCCCGCTTTGTAGTGTCTTTTCAAAAATTTTACAAATCTCGGTTCCAAATTTATTAAAAATTTTCAAAGTAACATATTTTCTAAAGGGAATTGAAAATTCTATATGAGTAATTGAATCTTTTGGATTTAAATTCTTTTGAATCATATAGAATTTCTTCGATTTATTTTCAAGTTGAACTAATTCGCCAAAATGTTCTGTTTTAATTCTTTGTGGCTCAGACCATTTACTAAAACCGAAATCGTTGTATGCTCGTACTCGCCATACGTATTCTTTTTCGTAATTCAAGTTTGACGGACTGAATGAAGTAGATGTAACATTTTTATCTATAATAATTGTATGCTTATTGAAAACATTTCCTTTAGCTATTTGAATTTGATATCCATTCGTTTCATAGTTATATTTCCATTTGAATAATGATTCTTGAACCTCAACAATGTCTTCACTTTTTGGGTGCTCGATTTCAACAGATTTTGGATAATTGGTAAAAAAAGAATTTGTTGTCGAATAATTGATTTCATCTTTTACATTATTTGCAGTTACTCTCCAGTAATATATTGATTGTCCCTCAAGGTTTGAAATCAGTGCAAATGTATCAATAAAAATTTCATCTGTAATTATTTGATTGAAATTTTCGTCGAGAGAGATTTGTAAATTGTAAAATTCAACATTAGTTTGATAATTCCACTTAAAAACCATCTTGTCATATATTTTTTCTTCATTACTTGGAGAAGAAAGAATTGGTTCTTGCAATGCATAATAAACTTCATTAAATTGAAAAATATTAGTTGGAGTACTTTCATTCCAATTTCTGTCGAGTGTTGTTACTGCAAAATAATTTTTATTAGTAATTTGATATTTTTCTAAATCAAGAAAATTTTCGTTTGTTATTTCAAGAATATTTTCGGCTTTTTCAAAGTCTGTGTTTTCAACATTTGGTTTGTCGAAATAATATACAACAAATCTATTTGCAATATCTCCATCAGGTGCTGCATCTGGAAAATCCCAAGTTAATCCTGTCAAGCCTGTACTATTCCAACGAGCATAGCGTAAATTTTTAACTGCATTAGGAAGAGTTGAATCCAACCAAGGCATTGGAGGGATTAATGATTTGTATTTATAATAATTATTTTTAAGTGAATCAGTAGCACCTTTAGGATTACTAGGAAAATTATTTGCTGTAAAATAAATACTTCCCTGACAGTTAAAATTTTTACGATTTAATTTTATTTGATTAGGAATTTCATCAGGAGGAAATCTATCTGTGCTTTGTCTATATAAAGCTTGACCGGGATAAAAATGCCTCCCATAAAAAGCCACTGAGTCAGCCCACCAATTCATCAAACGTTCGTAATCCTGTGGTCCTCCAATTTGCCAATATAATTGTGGAGTCAGATAATCAACCGATTTTTCTTTAAGCCATGCTAATGGATCTGCATATATTACATTATAAGCATCCATTCCTGTTATACCTTCTGGAATTCCATTTCTCCAAATTCCAAATGGGCTTATTCCAAATTTCACATAAGGTTTTATTGTGTGAACTGAATCATAAATTTCTTTCATTAACAGATTTACATTATCTCTTCGCCATTCACTTATGTCTGTGAATCCTCTTGAATATTTCTGGAATGTGGTAATATCTTCGTCATTCATACCTTCATAAGGATAGAAATAGTCGTCTAAGTGAACACCATCCACATCGTATCTTCGGACGACATCTGAAATTACTTGTGTGTTATACTCTCGCACATCGGGAATACCAGGATTGAGTATTACTAAATTCTTGAATCTTAATGTCCAATCAGGATGAAGATTGGTTACATGTGAAAACGCAATATTAAAAGTACCAACTGATCTTTCTGCACGATATGGATTGAACCAAGCGTGGATTTCCATTCCTCTTTTATGTGCTTCTACAATTGCAAATTCAAGAGGGTCATAATAGGGAAGAGGTGGTTTTCCTTGCCAACTCGTAAGCCAGAATGACCAAGGTTCTATTTTGGAATCATACATCGCATCACATTCGGGACGTACTTGAAAATTTACAAGATTAATTCCAGTGTCTTTTAAATAGTTAAGAATTGTAATTAATTCTTCTTTTTGCTGTTCAACATCACGTGATTTTGGCCAATCTATATTAACAACAGTAGAAATCCAAACACCACGTACCTCATATTTTGGATGTGGGTTTTGTGCAAATGTAATTATTGAAATTAAAGACAATATAAATATTTTTTTCATAGCGATAAAACTTTTATTTTGAATGCAAATATAAGAATAAATAAAAAGTTTTTATGAAAATGAATTATTATTAACTCGTAAATTGTAGTTTCACTCTATTTGTATCTGACGTTTGACAACATATTTTTTTGTATTTACCGATAGAACAAAGTAATTTACCTATAATTAATTTGGTTATTTGAATAGTTAATTTAATTTTGAAACATTAAAAACATAAACAAATTACTTTATGAACAAAATTTCATTTTTTCTGTTTCTACTTTTAGTTTCCCAAAATATTTTTTCGCAAACAAGGATAACTGGAAAAGTTTCAGACGAAAATAATTCACCTTTAATTGGTGCAAATGTATTTATTCAAGATACTTATGATGGTACTTCAACAAAAGAAGATGGTAGCTTTATTTTTTCAACTGATGAAAAAAGCGAAAATGCTTTCTTAATAGTTTCTTATATTGGTTACAAACAATATTCTAAAGAGATTGTTCTTAATGGAACACCAATACATATTGAAATTGTCTTAGAACAAGATACAAAAGAACTTGGAACAGTAATAATTTCAGCAGGTTATTTTGAAGCGAGTGACGAAAAAAAATCTATAATTCTTCGCCCACTTGATATACTTACAACTGGATCTGATGCGGATATTTATTCAAC
>JAFGPR010000050.1 GCA_016936095.1 Ignavibacteriales bacterium
AATCATCAGATGACCGTTATTGTATGGATATAAATTCATAACGACAAAGCAATTTTTATCCTTATGTAGTACTAATGAATCATCTGCTTCTGGATTTGATTTAACTGCATCACAGAAGATACAATTATTTTTTTGTTCTTTATCGCTAAAAGATTCAATATACTTTGATCGCCAAGGGGACCACAATTTTTCCATATAACCTTATATAATTAAATATTTAATATGCAATTTACAAAAATGTAGTAAAAAAGACTTTAAAAAAAAAGCGAAAGAATACTCCTTCGCTTTTTTACTATCAGTGAAGAATTTAACTTTCCTCTTCTTTTCTCTTTTTATATTCTTCTATTACTTTTCCTTCAATTTCCTTAGGAACATTTTCATAATGTGAAAAAGCCATCGAATATACTCCACGTCCAGATGTTATGCTTCGTAAGTGAGTTGAATATTTATACAATTCAGCAAGTGGAACTTTAGCACGAATTACTTGATTAGAACCTTCTGAATCCATACCGAGGATTTTTCCTCTTCTACTCGAAACATCACCCATAACATCACCCATAAATTCTTCAGGTACTTTAATACTCACATCATAAATCGGTTCAAGAATAATCGGAGATGCATCCATAAAACCTTTTTTGAATGCTTGAGAGGCAGCAATTTTAAACGAAATTTCATCAGAGTCAACAGTATGATATGTCCCATCAAACAATGTTACTTTTATATCAATTACACGACTACCAGTTAAAATACCTTGGACTAAAATTTCATTTAATCCTTTTTCAACAGCGGGAATAAATCTACCTGGTACAACACCACCGACAATCGCATCTACAAATTCAAATCCTTTACCTCGTTCCTGAGGTTCAAGTTTTAAGTGTACGTGGCCATATTGCCCACGACCACCTGATTGTTTTTTATGTTTATACTCTGCATCTGTACAGACTTTTGTAATCGTTTCACGATAAGGAATTCTTGGTTCGACCAAATCAACTTCAACATTATATCTATCTTTCAACATTTTTGTTGCAAGATTTAGTTGCAATTCACCTTGTCCCGAAATAATCGTTTGGCTTAGTTCGGGATCAAATTGAACAGCTAAGGTTGGATCCTCTTCGTGCATTGTATGTAAACCGGTAGAAATTTTATCTTCATCACCTTTTGATCTGGGTTTGATAGCATCACGAATTAATGGAGCAGGAAACTCAATAGGTTTAAATACGACCGAATAATTTTTTGAAGTAAGAGTATCGCTTGTATGAGTATCTTTCAACTTAACTACAGCACCTATATCGCCTGCAAACATTTTTCCAACCTCTTTCCTATTCTTACCATTCATTAATAAAATCTGACCTATTCTTTCCATTTTATTACGCGTTACATTCTGCAAGTCCAAACCAGGTGTAATCGTTCCAGAAATTACCTTGAATACCGATAATTCTCCAATATGTGCTTCTGATAACGATTTGAAAACTTGTAAGGCAGGTTCACCATTGGAATCATATACGACATCAACACTTTTTCCATTTAGTTCACCTTTAACAGATTTTCTATCAAGAGGCGATGGAAAATATTTTACAGCAAAAGACAAGAAATCATTAAAACCAACTCCTTTGTTACAAGAAATTGCAAAAATTGGAATTAGTGCATTGCTGTTGATTGAGGCTTTAATACCTTTCTGTAATTCATCTTCGCTTAATGCACCTTCTTCAAAATATTTGTTCATTAAAGCTTCATCAGACTCTGCTATTTTTTCCATAAGTTCTTGATGTAATTTCTCCGCTTTATCCTTTAATTTTGCAGGTATGTCTGCTTCTACAACTTGTTTTGAACCACTCTCACCATAAGTGAACATTTTCATTTTAATTACATCAACAACTGATTTTGATTGGATGCCTTCTTCAACAGGAAAAGTGATGACAGTTGCATCTGATGATAGTTTTTTCTTAATATCGCCAACTGTGGAAAAGAAGTTTGAATGCTCGTTATCAATTTTATTGATAATAACAGCAGCAGGAATATTTTTTTTCTTGATTAGATCCCAAGTAGTTTCTGTTCCTACTTCTACTCCTTCCATACTCTTAACAACTGATATCGCCAAATCAGCAACGTGCAGACAACTTACAACTTGCCCAACGAAGTCGGAATAACCGGGTGTGTCCAAAACATTTATTTTTGTATTTTCCCACTCAAGATGTAATGGTGTAGCGGCAATAGAAATTTGTCTTTCAATTTCGTAAGGTGCGTAATCTGAGACTGTATTTCCATCTTCGACTGTTCCAATTCTATTTATTTCACCTGTAAGATATAATAAATTTTCAGTTAAAGTCGTTTTACCACTGCCGCCGTGACCAACGAGTGTAATATTTCTAATTGATTCAGGATGATATTCTTTCAATTTTCCTCCAAAAAATTTTTTCTTCAATAATTATGATACATAAAAACGTTATTTGTTTTTTTCCTATTCTCTTAATTTTGTCCAAAAAATTGAGAGTCCAGTTTTAATAGCGTGAAGATTATTAAGAAGATTATTGATATGTCCGCGTGATTTTTCAGGTTCAAAATCGTCAGTTTCTTCTTCTCGTTTTCTGGATTTCAGGAAAGGTATTTTATTGATTACATTATCAACAAAACTTTCAAAACGATTTATTTGTCTTTCAACATCGTTTAGTAATTGAGTTGTTTCTTTCGTAGTCTCTTCAATATTTTTTAATGCTTTAATAGTATGATCTGTTAATAGTCGTAACTCGCCTTGAAATTGTTCAAGAGTCTTATTAACTCTAACAATTAGAATTACAATATAAACAGCCACCAGAATAAAAATAGCAAGAATAATAATCAAAGCAATATAAATTTCTGGTGTAAAGCTAACCGTTACTTTATCCATTATTTCTCTTCTTTTTCAGTTTTATAAGCCTCAACGCCAGCTTTAAAAGCACCTTTTAGCTTATCTTTTTCTTCAACGATATGTTCTTTTTTTGAATGAATAAAACCACCTGCTTTTTCTTTTGCATCTTTCATAATTTTTTCAGCTTCTTTAACTAAATGTTCAACTTTTTCTTTAGCATCGTGCATAAATTTTTCGCCTTTAACTTTTGCTTCGTTAAAAACTTCTTTTGATTTTCCTTTGACCATTTCAATTTTTTCTTCAGCACCTTCAATAATATCACCTGTTTTAACCTTAATGTCAGCTCTTAATTCTTTTCCGCTTTTAGGAGCAAAAAGTAGAGCAATTATTCCACCTACAACTGAACCAGCTAAAAAGCCCAAGAAAACACTCTTTTTGTTATTGTTTTCGAAACTCATTTTTTTCTCCAAGTATTATTTTTAATAAACTATATTAAAATAATAAGTTGGAAGTACAAAATCAAGAAAAACTCCATATAAATGAAAATTTTTATGTGTTTTTTGTTTTTTTTAGTAATAATTATAAATTAAATTACAAAGCTTAATAATATTAAATCAAATTCATAATTTTCGCAAAATAATAGAAGCCTTTGCAAAACTTTCCATACCAATCAAATGTTATTTGGAGCGAAGCTAAAAATCCCATTTTAATGTTTCATATAGACTCTCCACTTTCATTCAGCTTAACACTTTAATAGTTTTTCAAAGGCTTTATATAAAGTGTTCAATGCATTTTAATTTTTAATTCTATATTTTTGATTTTTTATTATTATTTTTAAATTCAAATTTTAAGGATATATATTTGAATATTTTAGTAACAGGTGGTGCGGGATATATTGGTTCTCTTTTTGTAAAGGAAGCTTTGAAAAATAACTATAGAGTTGTTGTTCTTGATAATTTGTCGCGAGGACATGTTGAAGCACTTCCTGAAAACATCACATTGTTAAACGAAAATCTATCTAATTCAAAAATATTGAAAGAAAAATTTTTAAAGCTGAATATTTCTTGCATTGTACATTTTGCCGGATATGCTTTGGTTGGTGAATCTATTGAAGATCCTGAACTTTACTATGATAATAATATTGTAGGTACTTTAAGTCTTTTAAATACCGCATTAGATTGTAATATAAAAAAGTTTATTTTTTCATCTTCTTGCTCTGTGTATGGCAATCCAAATTTAACTCCAATTACAGAAGAAGAAACTATCAAACCAATTAATCCTTATGCAGAGACAAAAGCAATTGTTGAAAAGATTTTAATGGATTACGAAAAAGCATACAATATAAAATTTGTATCATTGAGATATTTCAATGCAGCTGGTGCGGATTTTTCGGGTAATTTAGGTGAGAGCCATAACCCTGAAACTCACTTAATTCCAAGAGTAATAAAAACCGCTTTAGGTGAATTAAATTTCATTGAAGTATTTGGGACTGACTATCCAACTGAAGATGGAACTTGTGTCCGTGATTATATTCATATTGAAGATCTAGCAACTGCACACATAAAAGCAATTGATTACCTACAAGAAAACGATGATTCTTTAGTAGTAAATTTAGGTACAGGTAAAGGGAATTCAGTAAAACAAATAATTGAAATAACTTCACAAATTATTGGAAAGGATATTCCTGTAAAATATTCAGAAAGAAGGCCAGGTGATCCGGCAATTCTTGTTGCTGATAATACTAAAGCAAGACAAAAGTTAAAATGGCAAGCAAAATATAATTTGAATGATATAATTGAATCAGCTTACAATTGGCATAAAAATCAAAAATATTAAAATATGAAAATAGAAAATACAATTATTGATGGACTACTTATAATTCAACCGGATATTTTCAGAGATGATAGAGGTTATTTTTTTGAATCTTATAGTTTGAATAGATATTCTGAAGCGGGTCTTAATGTAAATTTTGTTCAGGATAATATTTCAAAATCCACAAAAAATACAATCCGCGGTTTGCACTATCAAATAGGCGGACATGCACAAGGAAAGTTGTGTCAAGTATTACTTGGAGAGGTCATCGATGTTGCCGTTGATATACGTTTTGGTTCATCAACATATGGTAAATATTTTTCTATAATTTTATCTGAAAAAAATAAAACTCAATTCTTTATTCCACCCGGTTTTGCACATGGTTTTGGAGTTCTTTCTGAAATTGCAATATTTTCTTATAAATGCACAGAACATTACAATAATGAATCCGAAAGAATAATTATTTTTAATGATAAAGAGTTAAACATCGATTGGAAAATAGTAAGTCCAATCGTTTCAGAAAAAGATTTAAAAGGAACTAATTTTAAAGAAATACAAAATGATTTCACAATCTAATGATTTGGAGGAGAAATGAATATTTCCGTTATTGGAACCGGTTATGTTGGATTGGTTACAGGTACCTGTTTTGCAGAGATGGGCAATGATGTAATTTGTATGGACAATGATACTAAAAAACTCGAAAAATTAAATAATAATCAAGTACCGATTTTTGAACCCGGATTAGAAAATTTATTTATTAGAAATATTAAAAAACAGAAGTTACAATTTACAGATAATCTTGAAGAGGCTGTTCTTTCAACTGAAATCATATTTTTATGTCTGCCGACACCGCAAGGTGAAAATGGCTCTGCAGATTTAAAATATGTTTTTGGTATTACAGAAGATATTGGAAAAATTTTACAGAAAGCCAATGACAAGGATTTTAAAATTATTGTAAATAAAAGTACGGTACCGGTTGGAACAACTCAAAAAATTGCTGATATACTCAATAAATATAATTTGAATCATTTGCAAGTCGCATCAAATCCTGAGTTCTTACGCGAAGGTTTTGCAGTAGAAGATTTTATGAAACCTGATAGAGTTGTAATTGGAACAAATGATGATTTTTGCTTTGAAAAACTTAAGGAACTTTATAAACCATTTGTAATGCAAGGTAATCCAATTATCCGTATGGATCCCTTTAGCTCAGAAGTAACAAAATATGCAGCTAATTCATATTTGGCAACAAGAATTACATATATGAATGAACTTGCTAATTTCTGCGAAATTGTAGGAGCAAATATAGATTTAGTTAGGATTGGTATGGGAGCTGATTCACGAATTGGGAAAAGATTCTTGTTTGCTGGAATTGGTTATGGTGGATCATGTTTTCCAAAAGACGTAAAAGCATTAATTAAAACTTCAGTTGAGTACAAATCTGATTTAAACTTATTGAAAGAAGTTGATAAAATAAATGATAATCAAAAACATATACTAACGAAAAAAATATTGAAATTTTTCAATAATAATCTAACTGGAAAAGAATTCGCTGTTTGGGGTTTAGCTTTCAAACCAAATACTGATGATATGCGTGAGGCACCTTCAGTTGTTATAATAAATGACCTACTAAAACTTGGAGCAAAAATCAGAGCTTATGATCCAGCTGCATTAGAAACAGCAAAATTTTACCTCACCGATTCAATAAAATATTCTGATGATCAATATGTTATTCTCAATAATGCAGATGCTCTTTTGATTTTTACAGAATGGAATGAATTTAGAAATCCTGATTTTGATATTATTAAAAGTTCACTAAACAAACCAGTCATTTTTGATGGAAGAAATGTCTTTGACCCTGCAAAGATGAAAGAACTTGGATTTACTTATTTTAGTATTGGGAGACAACCTGTTTATTAACAAATAATTTTGCCATAAACATACGATTTCAATTATGCAGATAAAATATCTTTGTAGTAATTAAAATATTTTTGCACAATGATATTTTTATTAAAATGTGTAATTGCTCTATTTCTACTTGCCTCTTTGAATTGTTTCCATTTACTTTCATTTGTTAACAAATCAATTGTATATTTTGCCATTGTTTCTACATCACCGACATGAGCTAAATATCCTGTTTCATTATGAATATTTAATTCGGGTAATCCACCAATATTTGTACAAATAATAGGGACACCACAAGCCATTGCCTCAAGTGCAGATAGTCCAAAACTTTCAGTTTCCGACGGTAATAAAAATATATCACCTATATTTAATAAATCTTCAAGTCTGTCTTGTTTTCCTAGGAAAAAAACTTTTTTTGTTAATTTCAATTCCTTTGTTAATCTTTCACACTCTGATCGTTCAGGTCCGTCTCCAATTAATAAAAGATTTGTTGATATTACTTTGTTCACAATATTTAATATTTTAATAGTATCAGATACTCTTTTAACAGGTCGGAAATTCGAAGTATGGATCAATATTTTTTCACAATTTGGAGAAAAATGTGAAATTGAAAATTCATTTAATTTTGGTTTGAAAATCTCAGAATCAATAAAATTATATATAACTTGAATCTCCTTATTGGTTTGGTGAGCAGTTTTTGTTTTATTCTTTAAAAATTGCGAAACAGCAGTAACTCCATCACTTTCTTCAATACCAAATTTAATAAGAGGCATAAAAGAAGGTTCTAATCCTACTAATGTAATATCAGTTCCATGTAAAGTAGAAATAATTTTAACATTATAACCTCTTGTTGCCAATATTTTTTTTGCAATGCAAGCACTAATTGCATGTGGTATTGCATAGTGAACATGAAATAAATCTAAATTGTAATTTTCTGCAACTTCAATCATTTTACTTGCTAGTGCAAGTGTATATAATTGATGTTCAAACAAAGGATAGCTGCTGAATTCTACTTCATGGAAAAATACATTCTCCTGAAATTTTTTCAAGCGGTAAGGAATCGCATAACTTATAAAGTGAACTTCATTTCCTAATTCTGCTAGTTCTTTTCCTAACTCAGTAGCAACAACACCACTACCGCCATAAGTTGGATAACAAGTTATTCCGATTTTCATGTTGCTAATTAAAATTATTCAAGAAATTTTATATCCTCATGAGTTGGTTCTTCACTTTCATTACCGAGATCAATTATCCATTTCCAAGAACCATTATCTTGTTTTTTCCAGATCGATACATAATAACCATAACCTTTTTTTTCGATACCAGATGAATCTTTTACCGTTACAACATATTTTCCAAGAGTATATCCTAAATCGCAAGATTGAGAAATTTCTCCCATTAAAGGTTCCCATACTAGCGACAAATTTTTATTAAACGTAGGCATACTATTTTTTATTTTCTCTTTCCCTTTAATTGGATGCCCTTTACCTGGTAATTTAATAGCATTACTATCTGCAAATTCAGAAAATGCTAAATCAAGTCCTTTTTCTTGAGCAAAATCAGAAAATGCCTTATCTGTATTCATAATATTTTGCAATTCAGATTTTGTATCTTTTATTTCCTGACAACTTGAGAAAATTACTAAAATAAAAATAATAAAAATCGCATGAAACAATTTTCGAGTTTTCACCAGTACCTCCAAAAATAATTTATTTTAATAACTGATCAATTTCTAATAAATTATCAATAATAAAATCAGGATTTTCAGAAAGTAGTTTTTCTTTTGTTCTATATCCAAAAGTAACAGCACAAGTAACAGCGCCAGCATTTTTCCCACACTGGACATCAATTTCCGCATCACCAATAATAATTGTATTTTCAGGTTGAATTTTAAATTCATCACATATTTGAAGTAAAGGAATTGGCGAAGGTTTTACTGGGACACCATCTCTTCTACCCCAAATATAATTAAAATATTGAGTTAAATTGAAGTGCTGTAAAATCTTTTCTGCTTGGTCTTGTCCTTTTGTTGTTAGTAAAGCTATGAAATATTTATTTTTTAATATTTTCAAAATTTCAATAACGTTTGGATAAACAGTGGAGTAATTGATATAACTAAAATAAATCGATTTATAAAACTCAATAAACTTCTCGAAATCATCAACTTTAATATTGAACTTATGAAATATTTCCTGAAAATGTAATCCAATCATTTGAGAAAATTCTTTCTCGGGTATATTAAATTTAATCCCAAAATTTTCCAAGGTCCTAATTGTTGATTTGTAAATTGATTTATCCGAATCTATTAGAGTGCCATCTAAATCAAAGACGATGAGTTTGATATGATCTAATTTCAAAAATATTCCTAAAAATTTAAATTTTCGGTCATAATTTAACAATAAATTCCATGATCGGACAATACAAATTGTTAAATTAAAAATGTTTATATAACTTTACAATTAAAATTTTCAATAATTATTAAGAGGTTAGTTATGCCAGTAGTAGATAATAAAAAATACTGTCAGATGTTAGATAATGCAAGTAAAAAACATTTTGCATATCCAGCAATTAATATTACATCCGAAGCATCAGCAAACGCTTGTCTCCAGGCATTCGCAGAAATGAAATCGGATGGAATTATTCAAGTATCAACAGGTGGAGCTGAATTTGCCTCTGGCCTTGGTTTAAAAGACGGAGTTATTGGTGCAATCAGTTTAGCTCAACATATTCACTTAGTTGCTGAAAAATATAACGTAAATGTTGCACTTCATACAGATCATTGTCAACCAGGAAAAGTTGACAAATTCCTCCGTCCATTAATTGCTGAATCAAAGAAAAGAGTTGCCCAAGGATTGAAGCCATTATTCAACTCACATATGTTTGATGGTTCTGAATTACCATTAAAAGAAAATATGGACATTGCCGTTGAATTATTAAAAGAATGTAATGCACTTGGTATTATTTTAGAGGTTGAAGCAGGAGTTGTAGGTGGTGAGGAGGATGGAGTCAGCAATGAAGGAGCTCCGGCAGCAAAACTGTATACCACACCCGAAGATATGGTTTATGTCTATGAAAGACTATCTGCAGTCAAAGATGCAAAGTATATGTTTGCCGCCACATTCGGGAATGTCCATGGTGTATATAAACCTGGTAATGTCGTTCTGAAACCAAAAATTTTAAAAGAAGGACAAGATGCACTGAAAGCAAAATTTGGTAAAGATATACAATTTTATTTGGTATTTCATGGTGGAAGCGGTTCATCTCAAGAGGAAATAAGAGAAACAATTGGTTATGGTGTCATAAAAATGAATGTTGACACCGATACTCAATATGCATTTACACGTCCAATAGTTGACCATATGTTTAAGAATTACGATGGAGTTTTAAAAATTGAATCTGAGGTGGGGAATAAAAAATTATATGATCCAAGAAGTTATATGAAAAAAGCAGAAGAAGGAATGAAACAAAGAGTAATTCAAGCGATAAAAGATTTGAATTGTGAGGGCACAACTTTAGGAGTATAGTCAATTTTAATGAAAATTTATTTAGGTTGTTGTATAATATTTGCAACAACCTTTTTTTATTCCTCTATCATAACATCTTCATAATATTTTGAATACTCTTTAATTGAATTATAGATACAATTTACAATTTCATTTTGTCCAGCTTCTGAATTAAGAAATTTTTCATCTGCTTCATTAGATAAGAAACCCGCTTCTATCAAAACACTCGGCATCGAGGCACCAACTAGGACATAAAATCCTGCTTGTTTAACTCCCCTTGTCGGTATTGATACATTCGTTTTCCATTTCTGATTTAATAAATCAGCAAACTTTTCCGAATGTCGTATATAAGTTGAATGAGCCATACTTACGAGTATAAAATTTTCGTCCGTCAATTTTTGGTATTTAGATTGGTCATCCTCGTATTTGATAACACTATTCTCAAATTCTGCAATCTCAATCGCATCCTGTGTCTTACCAGGACGCAGTAAATACACTTCAAAACCTCTCGTATTACTTGGTTTTTGCTCTAATGAATTACAATGAATAGAAATGAAAAGTTTGCCTTCTTTTTCGTTGGCTATTTTGCCCCTTTTATATAATTCTACAAATTTATCTGAATCGCGGGTATAAACTAATTCAACATTTGGTAGGTTATTTTGGATTAATTTTCCTAATTTTAATGCAATTTTTAAGTTAATATCTTTTTCTTTTATACCATTAACACCTATTGCACCGGGATCTTTGCCACCATGCCCCGGATCAATAACTATCTTGTTAAATTTCCATTTTTTTTTTCAGGTTGATAGATATTTTCTACGTCTGTTGTTTTACTGTGAACTGCAATAATTAAATCATTCGTCAAATCACTTCGATATGCTTCGGCAGTAGAATATCCCTCTCGTAAAACAAATTCAAGCTGAGAACCACCGGCAATATTTTTTTGTCTAACACTTTTTACAAGACCAGCAACTTGAGTATTTTGAGTAATATCAGGTGCAATAGTAACGTCAGTTAGAAAAAGATATAAAATACCGTTGTTGATTGGACAACTGAATTTTGTTATACTTTTGGAAGTTTTGATTTGTATTAGAGTCCCATTTGACTTTTCAGAAATTTCAATAGCATAAATGTCAAAACTGGTATCTATTGGTTTTACAATCTGATTATTGTCAGAAATAATCACTTCAGAATCATCTTTTGGTTTTGTAATTGAAAGAGAGTTAGAAGTATAAAAATAATCCACTCTGCCACCATATGTTATATTGATATATTCAAGAATGTATTGCAGTGGTATAAATATATCATCATTTCTGGCTAGGGTAGATAATGGGAGTTGATAAATATTACTCTTGTTATCACTATTTGATGTTACTACAATGAATTGATTTCTAGAAGTAATTTTTAATTTATATTTACTAAACTTAAATTCAAACTTGCTAGTTTCACCATTATAAAATGAATTGCTGCCCATTAGGTTTGCCAATTCTTTTGCAGATACAAACGGCATACTCCTTTTTTCCACATAGCTAAGAGTATTCATTTTACCATCAACAGTAACATTCATCTGCAAAATATTTTGAGCAGATAATGTTAAATTAAAAATAAATAAGAAAAATATTGTTTTTTTCATATGTGAATTACAATTTTTTGGTAAATTTAAAACAAAGAAAAATTATTTTTATAAATATACTAAACTTCTTTCAATAATTTCAATAAATCTTATTTTTTTCTTTAATTTGTAATTTTATAAAGCTATTTGTTAAATATGTTTCATCAAACAAGTAATAATTTAAAAATATGAAAAATAAGAAAATTTATATTGCAGGTCATACGGGAATGGTTGGTTCAGCTATATTAAGAAAATTAACTGATTCTGACTTCACGAATATCATTTATAAAGACATCTGTGAGCTTGATTTGACCTGTCAGTCTGAAGTAGGAAAATACTTTGAAACTGAGAAACCAGAACTTGTAATTGTAGCAGCAGCCAAAGTCGGTGGAATATTAGCTAACAATACTTATCGGGCTCAATTTATATATGAAAATCTGATGATTGAGGCAAATATTATTCACGCTGCGTTTAAAAATAATACGGAAAAATTAATCTTTCTTGGCAGTTCCTGTATCTATCCAAAATTGGCCAAACAACCTTTAAAAGAAGAATATCTTTTAACTGATTTATTAGAATATACTAATGAACCTTATGCTATCGCAAAAATTGCCGGTATTAAACTTTGCGAAAATTATTATAAACAATATGGATGTAATTACCTATCGGTAATGCCTACCAACTTATTTGGTCCATATGATAATTTTGATTTAACCTCCTCACATGTTCTTCCTGCATTAATTAGAAAATTTCACGATGGTAAAGTCAATAACAAAAGCAGTGTTGAAATTTGGGGAACTGGTTCTCCAATGCGTGAATTTTTATTTGTTGAAGATTTAGCAGAAGCAATTCTTTTTACCTTACAAAATATCAATTCAAAAGATTTATATGAGAATGGAATATCTCATATTAACATTGGAACAGGAGAAGATATCTCAATAAAGGATTTAGCTCTACTTATAAAAGAGATAATCGGATATACTGGTGAAGTAATTTTTGATGAGACGAAACCGGATGGAACCCCAAGAAAATTACTTGATGTTTCTCGAATAAATAATTTAGGCTGGAGATATAAGACATCACTCGAAGAAGGAATTAAATTAACATATAATTGGTTTTTAAACAATATAGAAAAGATTTATGAAAAAAAATAAAATAGCACTCATCACAGGGATAACTGGGCAAGATGGTAGTTATCTCGCAGAAATATTACTAAAGAAAAATTACATAGTTCATGGAATAATAAGAAAGAGTAGTTCATTCAATACTGGACGAATTGATCATCTTTATACCAATACTGAAATATTAAACAAAAAATTATTTCTGCATTATGGTGATATTGTTGACACCAGTAATTTAAACAGATTACTTGAAAAAATTCAACCGGATGAAATTTATAATTTAGCAGCACAAAGTCACGTTTTGGTATCATTCCAAATCCCTGATTACACTTCACAAGTTGATGCACTTGGAACACTTCGGATACTTGATGCAATAAGAGAAACAGGTTTAAACAAAACAAAATTTTACCAAGCTTCTACAAGTGAATTATTTGGCAAAGTCCAAGAAATCCCACAAACAGAAAAAACACCTTTCTATCCACGTTCACCCTACGGTGTTGCAAAGTTATATGCATATTGGATTATCATTAATTTCAGAGAAGCATACAATTTGTTTGCAAGTAACGGAATTTTATTCAATCATGAATCACCAAGACGTGGTGAGACATTCGTAACACGAAAAATTACTCGTGCTGCCGCACAAATTGTTTTGGGCAGGCAAAATAAAATATTACTCGGTAATCTTGATGCAAAACGTGATTGGGGCTATGCGCCCGAATACTGTGAAGGAATGTGGAGGATTTTACAACACAAAGAAGGAGATGATTTTATTCTTGCTACTGGTGAAACACATTCCGTTAGAGAATTTACCGAATTGACTTTCAAAGATCTTGGAATAGAATTAACTTGGAGAGGCAAAGCTGAAAAAGAGAAAGGGATTGTAAAATCTTTTGAACCGGACAGGAATAAACTTCTTTCAAAAAATTCAAAGAAAATAGGAAAAATTAGAAAGGGTGATATTATCATTGAAGTATCACCAAGTTATTACCGCCCTACTGAAGTTGAACTGCTAGTAGGTGATTCAAGTAAAGCAAAAAAACTATTAGGATGGCAAGCAAAGACAAAATTTGAAGATATTGTGAAAATTATGGTTGATGCGGATTTACAAAAACAGATCAGAAAATAACATCAGCTGGAATTATAAATTTAAAATATAAACCTTGAATTCCTCAAATTCTTTTGATATTCGGATTGAATTCTTCTCCTTATGAATAATTTCAATTAAATTTTCTGGTATTTTAAGTTTACTAATTTTTACTCTTTGAATAACTTCACTAAATTTAACTGGATGTGCAGTTTCGATAACTACTCCTTCATAATCTTTAATATTATTTTCTGTTACAAAATTTTTTAATGCAAGATATCCTACTGAGCCGTGTGGGTCAATAATGTAATTGAATTTCTCAAATACTTCTTGCATCCCAATAATTATTTCATTATCCGAGAAACTTGCTGAATATATATCTCTTCGAATCGCTTCAATATCGTTTGAATATATATCAATAATCCTCGCTAAGTTACTTGGATTACTGACGTCCATTGCATTTGCGTAAGTTTTAATTGTTTTTTTTATTTCTAATTTACCTGTTTTAATAAATTTGGTAAACACATCATTCGAATTTGTTCCACTAATGAATTTTGTAATTGGTAATCCCATTTTTTTTGCAAGCAACCCAGCAGTCAAGTTTCCAAGATTACCAGATGGAACGGAAACAAGAATATTCCCCGATTTTCTTTCTAGTTGTTTGTATGCTTCAAAGTAATAAAATATTTGTGGTATTAATCTTGAAATATTTATCGAATTAGCAGAAGAAAGGTTTATTCTTTTACGTATATCCTTATCGACAAATGCCTGCTTAACCAAAGTCTGACAATCATCAAAAGTACCCTCTACCTCGAGTGCTGTAATGTTTTTACCATACGTTGTTAATTGTTTTTCCTGTAACTCACTTACCATTCCACTCGGGTATAAAATATAAACTTTAATTCCTTCCCTTTCATAGAAACCGTCTGCTACGGCACTGCCAGTATCTCCCGAAGTTGCTACGAGTATATTCAACTCTTTATCCAAATCTTTTGCGAAATGCTCCATCATACGAGCCATAAATCTCGCACCAAAATCTTTGAATGCTAAGGTGGGTCCGTGAAATAATTCCAGGATAAAAGTTGAATCATCAAGTTGTTCTAATGGTGCAGGAAAATTTATCGCATCTATAATTATTTCAAACAATTTATCAGGAACTACTTCTTCTTCAATAAACTTACTAGCAATTAAATATGATATTTCATGAAAAGTAAAGTCGGAGATACTATTAAATAAATTTCTATCAAGGGTTGGGATTAATACCGGATTAAATAAACCACCATCATTAGCAAGTCCACGCATAACAGCAGTTCGAAAATTGACTAAATTATTTTTATTATTTGTGCTATAAAATTTCACTTTTACCACCAAGACACGAAGGCACAAGGAAATTAAAGTACTTTCGGACCTTGTTTATCTATTTTTGAAATATAAATTTTACTCACGATTTTATTTTGAGTACATACTTCTTGCATTTTTCTGGCAGCTATAATTGCTATTTTCTTGTTATCGGATAAAGTAAAGATTGCTGGACCAGAACCTGATATATTACAACCTAAGACACCGGATTTATAAGCTACCTTTTTTATGTCCTCATAAAAAGGAATAAATTTTCCACGAATGGGTTCAACAATGACGTCCTTAATTGATCGACCAATTAAATTATAATTGTTCGTTGTCAATCCTGCAATTAATCCACCGACATTTCCCCATTGAGTAATTGCTTTTTTGAAATCGACTTTTTTCCCTAATAATTTTCTACTAGCCGCAGTTTCAATTTCTATCTGAGGATGAATAATTGTGCAATATAAATTTTTCGGAAAAGGCAAATTAACAATATCTATTGGATTGTAATCTCTGATCAAGATAAATCCACCGAAAAGGCAAGGAGCAACGTTATCAGCATGAGTTGCCTTGCTTGCAATCTTTTCACCTTCCATGGCAAAATTGAGTAATTCCTTTTTTTTAAAAGGTTTGTCAAGCAATTCATTTAATGCAAAAACACCACCAACAGCACTTGCAGCACTTGAACCAAGTCCACTTCCTATCCCTATTTTTTTCTCTATTATAACATCAAATCCAATATTCAATTTTAAATATTTCAATAAATGGATCATTCCAACTGTACAAGTGTTCTTATTAGGGTCGTAAGTAAGCTTACCATTATCACCAGTTATTTTTTTTATTACAATTTCTTCATGATTGTTTCGTGTTAAAGTAATAACATCTGAAATTACATCAATTGCAAAACCCATAATGTCAAATCCGGGTCCGACATTTGAGACAGAAGCAGGAACTGCTATTTTTATTTTATTTTTTTCCATAATTTCAGCCACTAGGTCTCTAAGACACAAAGATAATTTATCAATAATATCCTTTTGCTTTCATTAATTCTGCAATAAGAATTGTACCACCTGCTGCACCACGAATTGTGTTATGAGAGATGATAACAAACTTAAAATCAAACAACGAACATTCTCGTAACCTTCCAATTGATACCGCCATTCCTTTATCTACATTTCGATGTAATTTAGGTTGAGGAAATCTTTCTTCCTCAAAATAATAAATTGGCTTTTCGGGTGCAAAAGGTAAATTAAGTTTCTGTGGTTCACCTTTAAATTCTCGCCAAACTTTTATAATATCTTCTTTAGTACATTTTTTTTTCAATTTCATTTGGACACATTCAAGATGACCATCAATAACAGGAACTCTATTGCATTGAGCACTTATTTGTATATCAGTATCTTTAATTCCATCTTCATAAATTTCACCCAATATCTTTAGTGGTTCTAATTGCATTTTTTCTTCCTCACCACTGATGTATGGGATAACGTTATCCTGAATATCCATACTTGGAATTCCGGGATAACCAGCACCAGAGATCGCTTGCATAGTAATAACGTTTACTTGTTCAAGTCCAAAATTATCGTGAATTGGTTTCAATGCTATTGCTAATCCGATGGTTGAACAATTTGGATTTGTAACAATTGCACCTTCACCAAAATTCTGGGATCTAATTAATTCCAAATGCTCTGAATTTACTTCAGGAATAATTAGAGGTACATCCTTATCAAATCGATGATTTTTTGAATTAGAAATTACTATATAACCATTCTTTGCAAAATTCTCTTCAATCTTACCTGCTACTGATGAATCGAGTGCAGAGAAAATTATTTTTGAATTTAGATTTGGCAAACAAGATTTGACAATCATTTCTGCAATTCGATTTGGTAGTAAGTTTGTCATATTCCAAGTTGTTGCATCTTTATACTTCTTCCCTGCAGATTTGTCAGAAGCAGCAATTTCAGAAATCTCAAACCAAGGATGATTTGAAAGCAACTCAATAAATTTTTGTCCGACACTTCCTGTCGCACCTAAAATACCAACTGAAATTTTTTCTTTCATAATATTATATCCTCTCTGCATCTTAGCAATTTGTAGTAAAGGAATTGCCTCAAAATTACGAAGGCACAAATAACAATTTTATTTTAAAACTCTTAGAATATCTGAAAAAACACTATGAGCGGTAAACTCAGCTCCTGCTCCCCTGCCTCTTAATGTCAAAGGATTTTCATTATAATAATCTGTTGTAAATGCGACTATGTTATCATTACCGTATAAATTATAAAATGGATGTTTAGAATCAATTTCTTCAATTCCCAATTTTGCTTTTCCGTTTTTGCAACTCGCAATATAACAAAGCACCTTTCCTTGTTTTAATGCTTTAATTCTTCGCATTTGAAATTTATCATCAAATTTTTTCAGAATTTCAAAAAACTCATCAATATTTTTTGCTGCCTGTGCTTCTTTGGGAACTAAATTTTCAACTTTTATATCTTTAAATTCTAATTTATAACCTGCTTCTCTAATTAAGATTAATAATTTTCTTGCCATATCTAATCCACTCAAATCATCTCTTGGGTCAGGTTCAGTAAAACCTTGCTCTTTTGCTAGTCTAACAATTTCGCTGAACTTTTTTCCTTCTTTTAAATTATTGAATATATAACTCAATGTGCCCGAGAACACTCCTTCAATTTTATGAATCCTATCTCCCATCGCTACCAAATCCTGCAATACACTTATCATAGGAGTGCCTGCACCTACATTAGCAGAATATTTGAATTTTGATTTTTTATTCTTCGTTATATCTTTTAATTTCTCAAATAATTCGAAACTACTTGTATTTGCAATTTTATTTGGAGTAACAACAGATATGTTTGAACTTAATAATTTTTCGTAATATTGGACATAATTATCATGTGCAGTACAATCAACAAAAACAGAATTTGTCAAATTTAGATTAATAATTTCATCTATAAATTTTTTCTCATTTCTTGGAATTACATTTTTGTTGATAAATGATTTCCAATTCGAGATATTTATTCCATTTTTATTAAATGTATATCCCTTTATATCTGCAAGACCGATCAGTTTAAATTTTATATTTGAGTCATCTGGATATTTTTTTATTTCTTTTTCTAAGATTTTTAGGACATTGCTACCGATTAAACCCGGTCCAGCTAAGAATAAATTACATTCAATTTTATTTGGCTTGAATATTTTTGTATGTAAAACATTTAAAGCTTTACTTAGATCCTTTTTATGAATCACCATCGAAATATTTAGCTCAGATGATCCTTGAGCAATCGCTACAAGATTAACTCCATTCTCACCCATCGTTTGAAAGATTTTTCCTGCAATACCAATAGTATGCCGCATATCCTCACCAACTACGGCGATAATAGATAAATCATTTTCAATCAAAACTTCTTTTATCTGATTATCGCGAATTTCATTTTTCAATTCCTGCTCAATAACGTTTTTTGCAATCTTTGTTTGCTTCGGTAAAACGGCAAGACATAAACTATATTCCGATGAACCTTGAGTAATCAGGATTACATTTATGTTTCTTTCTGCAAGAACCTTGAAAATTCTATGCAGAATATCAAAGCCACCAATCAATCCACCACCGGTGATACGTAAAATAGAAATATCTTCAATTGAAGAAATCCCCTTAACATTGAAAGGAATTCGTTC
>JAFGPR010000051.1 GCA_016936095.1 Ignavibacteriales bacterium
GAAGAAGCACATAAAAGAGGAATGGAATTACATGCTTGGTTTAATGTATTTAATGTATCTTCTACACATTCTGGAACAATTGCTGCTACACATCCTGAATGGTTATGTCTTACAGCTGATAGTACTGTGATGACAGAATCAAGGAGTGCTTCTCCAGGATTAGAAGAAGTAAGAGAATATACTATAAATGTAGCAATGGAAATTGTACGGAATTATGATATTGATGGCTTACATCTTGATTATGTTAGATGGAGCGAATATGATAAAAATGATATGTTATCAGGTCCTATTTCGGTTGAGGAAGAGTTATCTCGAATGGATGGACAATTTATTGGTGAAAAAGATTTCAAACCTGATTATGTTGATGTTGATAGATTTTTATGGGACTACCAACATATGTATGATGATGGAATACCTACAGGTCATAGCTCGTGGGAAAATTATTGGCGATGGTCAACTGAAGAATTTGTTCGTGTATTGCACGATTCAATTCAATCGATAAAACCTTGGGTTAGATTAACACCTGCTGCTATGGGTAAATATAAGACAGGTGGTGATTGGGGTTGGAATGGATATTATGTTGTATTTCAAGATGCAGCTTCATGGTTCAATAAAGGTTATGTTGATCAACTTACTCCTATGCATTATCATTGGTTGACTGGAACAAGTTTAGTCTCAGCAATCACTACAGATTGGAAACCAAATATAACCGCTGGTTTGGATTCAAATAGACTTTATACAGTGGGTCCTGGTTCTTATTTAATTACTCCCTGGGAAAATCATGAAGGTATAGTAAGCGAATGTAGAAAAGAAAACTGGCTCGATGGTTTCCAATTTTTCAGTTATGCAAGTTGGGAAGATCATGATTACTGGGAGGAAGCAAGAAATAAATTTTTTAATAGTAAAACTAAAATAAGACAGATTGATTCTGTTTATACTCCTGCTGCTCCTGTTGTTTCTATGTTAAAAATCGATTCTTTACATTATCAAATAACAGTTACTCCAGATGTCTCAATTACAGAAGGGCATTGGTTTGCAATATATAGATCAGAAGACGCCTCATTCAATTTAAATAATGATGAGATTGTCAGTGTGCATTTTAGTGATACAACATTAACTTTTGATGAGACATTTGATTATGTTGGACATTACTATGGAACATACCATTATTATGCAACTTGTTTAAATAGATACTGGAATGAATCAGATATGTCAAATTCAGTTGAAACAGATACAGTAGATTTACCACTTCCACTTTTGACTTCTGCTCCGACACATGTCAGGGTACTTCAGAATGATGCTACGTCATTAAAAATTGAATGCGATTCAATTTTTGGAACGGAAAAATTTATTGTTTACAGAAGCACGGATGGCACTAATTTTTCTATTTATGATTCTACTGATTCGCATAATATGATTGTAAGTGGATTGACTGAAAACACAATTTATTATTTTAAATTATCAGTGTGGAATTATCGCGGTGAATCACCAATTACTCAAGATGTTTATGCTGGAATACCTAGTACCACAAATAATTCGGTTCTAGTTGTTGATGGTTTTGATAGAGGTACAAACACCAGACATGATTACGTCAGACTTTGTGCAGTACCAATACGTGATAGGGGTTATGCTTTTTCTCATTGTTTGAATGAAACCGTGATAGATGGACTAATTAATCTAAACAGTTATGATATCGTTATTTGGATATTAGGTGATGAAAGTACGGCAAATGAAACATTCAGTAGTACAGAAGAAACACTCGTTGCTAATTTTCTAAAAGAAGGTGGTAAATTATTCGTTTCAGGTTCTGAAATTGGTTGGGATTTATACGAAGAAGGTGGAACAAATGATAGACTTTTTTATAATACTCTATTAAAAGCAAATTATGTTGCAGATGCACCAATGGGTTTAGATGGTATTTATTATACTGTTGAAGCGATTAGTGGTGGTCTTTTTGATGGATTGACTGAATTCAGCTTTGATAATGGTTCTCATGGAACAATTAATGTTGATTGGCCTGATGCTATTTCTAAGAATGGTGGTTCTGTTAATGTTTTAAAATATAAAAATGTTGATATTTCAAACGGTGGAGCAGGCATTGTATTTCAAGGAATGTTTCCAAGTGGAACACAACCAGGTGCACTTGTGCATTTTGGTTTCCCATTTGAAACTATATATCCCGAAGCAAGACGAATTGAAGTAATGTCAAAAGTATTCGATGTTTTTGAAGGGCTTCTTGATGTTGAGAAAATAAATAATGAAATTCCAACACAATATATTTTACAGCAGAATTTTCCAAATCCTTTTAATCCAACAACAAAGATTACTTTTTCAATACCGGAAGTATCGAATGTTAAATTGACTATTTATGATATTCTTGGGCAGGAAATTTCTGTATTGGTAAATGAGCAGTTGAATGCAGGTAATTACACATTTGATTTTGATGCAAGAAATTTAGCCACGGGAATTTACATTTACGAGATAAAAGCAAATGATTTTGTTTCAAGAATGAAAATGATGCTTCTTAAATAGCATTAAATCTTTAACCACTTAGAACACTTAGTTTGCTAAGTGTTCTTGGTGGAGGAAAAACAGGAATATTTATGAAAAAAATATATTTATTATTGTTATCAATAATTATTTTGTCAGGTAATTTATTCTCACAGGTTTTTAATCTTAGTCCAACTCAACACGGTTATATTTTTACAGATGAAATGTCTTCAACAATTTATCTTTTTCAGGATGACAAACTAGAGGAATTAGTTTCTGCTCCTGGATGTGGTAATTATTTTCAAGTGTCTTCTGACGGAAATAAAGTTGGATTTAAATTAATTGAAGATGGGATACAAATTCCTTGTGTAATTGATTTAAATTCAAAAACAATAATTCGATTTAATGACCCGGTTATAAAATGCGGACAAGTAAATTTTGATGAAAAAAATAATCCAGCTTTCACGATAGATAAAGACCTGCATTATATTAAAGATGGTAAAGCCTATATTTATCATTTAGGATATTATGCAAACATAGCACCAATTTCCCCTAATGGAGAATTTGTTGTTTTCAA
>JAFGPR010000052.1 GCA_016936095.1 Ignavibacteriales bacterium
ACTTAAAAGCATTTCAGATGTTGATTACGAAACAATGTATGATAATTTGTAAAAAACATTTTAATCAATGGGGGCTAATTATGAAATTTAAAATGAGTTGCAGTCCAATTTTAATTTTGATAGCATTTATATCTTTGTTAATTCAATTCGGATGTGATATAACTTGTGACGAAACAGAGTTCAAAAAATCATCTGAAAAGAAAAAATACGCTTGGGTTGTTGGACCCGCCGATAGCACAAATTACGGAGTAATTTTATTCACTCCCGATGGTGGAGACACTTGGCAAAGAAAGGGAGTTGGCTCAAGTGCTTTGCTTAATGTTGATTTGAACGATGTATGGGCAATAGATACGAATGTAATCTGGGTGGTTGGCTCAAATAATAGTGTTATTAAAACTTCGGATGGTGGAAATACTTGGTTACGATTAAATGATTTTTCGAAAAGTATTAATAAGTTACTTTTTTCAATTGCAATTGTGGGATATACAAACATTTGGATAAGCGGAGAAGAAGCAACAGTATACAATTCTACAAATGGTGGACTTAGTTGGAACACCTTTAATCCAGAGAATTTTGATTCTGCAGCATTACAAGGAATATATCCTGTAAGTTCAGAAATAATATACTCGGTTGGAGGAATTCAAAACGGCAGAGGTTACATTACCCGCACTACTGACGGAGGTAGTACTTGGAATGAGCTCATACCAACAGATGATTACAACAAACATAGATGGATTGGTGTTAAGTCATGTGGTTTAAATCATATTGTGATTTTTGGCGGAGCATCTCATTATATGTATAGCAGCGATGGTGGAGCAACTTGGCGAAATGATTCTATTCCAGGGACAGGCGGAGGTGGAACTGGAGGGGCTGATATAAACTGCCTAACAATGCTTGATGAAAACACTTGGTGGACTGCTTTAGATTACGATGGTATTACATTCACAACTGATGCTGGTGCAAGTTGGACGAAGCAAACGGCACCACCGCCTGCGTGTATGTGGCTCTTTGGTATTGATTATTATGACAGAAATAATGCAATTATTGTTGGAAGAAGCAGTATGTCATTTTTTGGTAAAATAATAATAACGTCTGATGGTGGAAATACTTGGGACTTAAAATATACAATTAAATCAAGATTAAGCAAAGTATCATTTGTTAAAAATTAATATCTGCACCATTAAAAAAATTTACATTAAAGACTAAATATTCAGTAAGAATATTTTACATTGAAAATAATATATATTTACAATAATTTTTATTGCACTATTAAAAATATTTATCACTTTAATTAGGAGACTTGAAATGAAAAAATTGTTTGTTGTGATATTTGTTATTTCTTTTACTCTTTCTGCGCAGGATTTACCTGTGGCAGGGAAAAACTTTGCCTTAAAATACGACCATTCAGCAAAAGGTATTTTTAACCAGGAATCAAAACTAACATTAATCTACGTTTTCGATTATTGGGGTACAAAAGAAACATACTTCGGTGGTAAAGAGGGATTATTTAAAAACGTTTTATCTCCTGATGAAGGACGTCAGAAGTCGGTTGAAATTAAAATACAAAATGACTACTTTATTGCTGAAATTCAAATTCCAAAAGATGCCCAGCTACTTTCGTATTATATCACAGATGGAAAAAATTTTGATTATAACGATAATAAAACTTACGTAAGTTACATTTATGACGAAAATGGTAATCCTGTTAAAAGAGCACGATTCCGAAATGTTGATTTTTTAATTATGGCAGGAGCAGAACCGGAAGAATATATTTCTGAAATTCAAAAAGAATTGGAATCTTTTCCCGACGACCATCTTGTTCGTTCTGTTTATTGGAGTAAAAAATTGGAATCGCAAACTGATTTTAATAGTGTAATTTCAATGAAAGATGATTTTGAAAAAGAATATTCAGAGCTTAAAAAACAATATGGCAACGTTCCTGAATTATTAGATGCTGAAGCAAGAACGTATTATTCTTTCCAAAACGCATTAAGTAACATAGTTAATCCTCCGTATCAATATTCTTTAAATAAAATATTTGAACTTGCAGAACAAATACCTGAAAATAAGAGAAGTTCAGTTATTAATCAATTATATCAAATGCTTTTACGACAGAAGCGGTCTGAATCGTTTACCGAAGAAATTATCGGAAAACCAGAAATTGATTTTGAATTTATTTCAATAAAAGGTGATAATAAAAAACTTTCCGACTATAAAGGCAAAGTTGTCATGCTGGATTTTTGGGGAACTTGGTGTGGTCCTTGTGTAAGTGAAATTCCAAATCTTGTTAAAGTATATGAAAAATACAAGGGAAAGGGTTTTGAAATCATAAGTATAAGCAGTGATGGATTTTTCGGTAATTTAACCGAAGATGAATTTAAAAAATTCGTCGAAGAAAAAAATATGACTTGGACACAGGTGCTTGACAGCAAAGATCAAACTATACATAAATTGTACAATATTAGCCATTGGCCTACGTTATATTTAATTGACAAAAATGGGATAATCGTTAAAAACGAAAATGTTTTAAGAGGTGAAATGTTAGAAACAACACTTGAAGAAGTATTAAATTCAAATTAGAATTTTTCTTATTACAAGATAGAATTTAAGTTATTTATTAATATTTGATTGGAAACAAAATGAGAACAAAAATATTCGCAATTACACTACTTCTTGGTTTTTTATCGACATCTTACCTTTACTCTCAAATAAGCGGTAACCAAAATTACTCAGGTAATTACAATAGCAGTATTCAAAGCAAAGCAAATTATTCTACTACCGATTCAACATTAGCTGTCGTAGTTAAAGTGTTACTCAATCAAAATGCTGACAGGTATGTTTTAGCTCTTGCAGTAAGTCAGGAAAATGAAAGTTCAAAAGAGTGTAATTCTAAAATAAATGAA
>JAFGPR010000053.1 GCA_016936095.1 Ignavibacteriales bacterium
AAAGAAGATGACAGGACAAATCATATCATAACAACAAATGCACAAACAGGGGTTGTATTCTTGACCTATCGAGGAGTAAAAACCGTAAACGATGTAGTGGATAAAACAATTAATGAATCAACACCTGCTTATGATTTTACTGCCCCTGATGGAATACAACATACAATTTGGATTTTACCGGATGAATATAACGAAATCATTGTGAATGAATTTTCAAAAGTTGATAAACTCTATATCGCAGATGGTCATCACCGTGCTAAGAGTGCAAGCAGAGCAAAAGAAGAGAAAATGAAAAATAACCCAGAACACAAAGGAGATGAAGAATATAATTATTTTATTGCAGTAATTTTTCCAGCTGAGCAATTGAAGATATTACCTTACAATCGTGTAGTACTTGATTTGAACGGTTTGACCAAAGAAGCATACTTTAACTTAGTTAAAGAAAAATTCATTGTTGCCCAAACAGAGGAAAAAGAACCAAAAGCTCAGAAAGAATTTTGCATGTATATTGAAAAACAATGGTATTCTTTGAAACCTAAGGAACTGGTAATTTCAAGCATTGAAAAAGCAAGAGCGGTGGGAGATAAATTAGATGTAAGTATTTTGCAGAACTTCTTATTAAGTCCGATTTTAGGAATTGATGACCCACGCACGAATAACAGAATTGATTTTATTGGTGGAATACGTGGAACAAAAGAACTGGAAAAAATTGTTGATTCGGGTAAAGCAGCAGTAGCATTTTCACTCTATCCCGTTGGATTAAGTGACCTGATGGATATTTCCGATGCTGGTGAAGTAATGCCACCTAAATCAACTTGGTTTGAACCAAAGCTGAGAGACGGTTTATTGACACATTTAATTTAACTTTTTATCTTTAAGCTTAAGACGCGAAAAATATCTAAGAAGATATATGACTCAAAGTTATATAAGGAGAAGAATTAATGAAAACAGATTTTAATGTAATAATTGAAAAAGATGAAGAAGGATTTTACATCGCTTCTGTTCCTGCTTTGAGTGGTTGTCATACTCAAGCAAAATCATTAGATATTTTAATGGAAAGAATAAAGGAGGCAATTGAGTTGTGCATAGAAGATGAAGAGTTCATCTATCCCTATGATTTTGTCGGTGTTCAAAAAATTTCTGTTAATGAAAAAAACATAAAATATTCTGATAATAAACATAAATAACTTTGTATGCCAAAACTACCGAGATTATCAGGTAAAGAATTAATTAGAATTATTGAAAAAATAGGTTTCAAAATTGTTAGGATAAAAGGAAGCCATTATATTCTTAAACACGAAGATGGACGCAAGACAGTAATACCTGTTCATTCAAAGGAAATTATAGGACCAGGTCTTATTACAAAGATTCTAAAGGATTGTGAAATTCAAAAAGATGAATTAATAAAATTACTTTGACAATAATTAAAGGAAATCAAAATGGAAAAAAGAATTTATAACTTTGCAGCTGGTCCGGCAATATTACCCGAACCAGTATTGTTAGAAGCACAAAAAGATTTATTTACTTTACCTGGTGTTGGAATGTCAATCCTTGAAATTTCTCACCGCTCAAAAGCTTATGATGCAATTCATCAAGAAGCAAAAGCAGGAATTAAAAAATTACTCGATGTTCCTGATAATTATTCAATTTTATTTTTACAAGGTGGTGCAAGTCTTCAGTTTTCTATGGTGCCGCTCAACTTAATGCCTCCTAAAAATAAAACAGATTATATTTCAACAGGTTCTTGGTCAAAAAAAGCAATTAAAGAAGCAAAAAGAGTAGGAACCGTAAATGTTGCCGCAACAACAGAAGAAGGCGAAGGAGATTCAAAATATTTTAAAAGAATTCCTAAGCAGGAAGAATTAAAACTTGATCCCGATACTGCTTATGTCCATTTTACTTCAAATAATACAATATTTGGAACTCAATGGAAATCGGAACCTAAAGTAGGGAACGTACCTTTGGTTTGTGATGCATCTTCTGATATTCTACATAAAAAAATTGACGTTAAAAAATACGCACTTATTTATGCCGGCGCTCAGAAAAATATGGGACCATCTGGGGTCACAATGGTAATAATAAGAAATGATTTGCTAGAAAGATCCTCCGATTCACTACACACAATGCTAAACTACAAAACACATATTGATAATGATTCATTGTATAACACACCAAATACTTTTGGTATCTACATAATTAAATTAATCACACAATGGTTGTTGAGTCTTGGTGGCTTAGACAAGATGTATGAAATAAACAAAAAGAAAGCAGATTACATCTATCAAGTTATTGACGAAAGTAAAGGATTTTATAAAGGTCATTCTGCGATTGAAGATCGTTCGCTAATGAATGTTACATTTAATTTGGAAACACCTGAATTGGAGAAAAAACTTATTGACGAAGCAACAAAAGCTGGATTCAATGGATTGAAAGGTCACCGTTCTGTTGGTGGACTTCGTGCTTCAATTTATAATGCTTTTCCTGAAAAGGGATGTGCAGACCTTGC
>JAFGPR010000054.1 GCA_016936095.1 Ignavibacteriales bacterium
ATCGACCAAATATTGAGATGTATTATTTTGAAGTAAAAGAAAATGTTCTATTATTAAAAGTATTTGATGAATACAAAAACAAGCCTAAGGTAATAGACCAATTTTCTTGGAAAAAAGGTTAATATAAATATTTACTTTAATTTTTTAAATATAAGTATTTAATAACAAAAATGTGAATATGTTGATAACCCCACAATTGCTTTTTATTAAATCGTTTATCAATAAAAACAATTGTTAACAAACTAATGGAAAACCAAACAAGTCAACAACAAAAATTCATATGTTATCAAGAGTAAAATATCAAACCACACACACACATTTAACCAACACAAAAGCAAGCACTTGTCAACAAGTTGTTAACACGTGTTTTTATTCAAAATAAGCGTAAAACGTCAAATATAACCAAATTGTTTTATCATATAAATTTGTATCTCTTAGAATATCAAGAGGAGCAAAATAATATATACCCCCCTCTAAACCTAAATTATCGTTATATTGATAATATAATGATAAATCTAATTCCCATCCGTATTGTTTGGAATTACTACTATCGGAAAGCATATAGTTTTGAGCTGTCATAAAATAATGTCCAGCAAGACTTATGTCTAGTTTTGCTTTTATAACGTTAAAGAACAACTCGGCATTTATATCCATTAAACCTTTGTAAAACAAATCTTCTTTTGTATCTTCAATGTATTCAATGTTACCATAGTATTTATAAATGTCGCCAAAAGGAACAGTGAAAGCTTTTAAATCGTTGTCACTTAAATTATCATCACCGCTAAGATATTCTAGACCAGCGATCAAACCAAGATCAACAGCCTTTGTCTTAAATGTGTATCCTAGTTTAGCCGCAGCCATAAAGGCGCTTGTGTATTGTTTTATACCATCAATTTTTTCGTTTCCCCACTGATACGAAAACTCAGCTTCGTGTAAGAAATTTGAAATATCTCCGCGGATGAAAAGTCCTGTTGTAAATCTATCTAGGTGTTTACTATCAGATACTTTTTTCTCATTGAATATATATGGTTCAATGATATAATAATCAGAAGGTTTATATAAAAGACGCGTACCAATTAAATGTGCATCTAGAGAGTCGTTAGAAAACAAAGTTTCATCAGTTTTAAATCCAAACACATCTATAGAAACGTGCTTAAGATATGGAGTAAAAACGACACCATCAAAACTTCTACCTACTGGACTCCACTCATAAGGGCTTATCAAACGGCCTGCTCCTAGCTCATATTCAAATCTACCAACTTTAAGGTTATACTGGAAACCAAACATATTTTCAACATGAATATATCCTTGGTGTAAATCAACGCCATTAATACTGTTAATAGGATCTTTTTCTTCGCCAAAGTATCTTGAGTCCTGTAATTGGATAAATCCTGTAATATTGTTTTGAGCTTCAAAAAGAGCGTTTAACTTGGTGCGTATTGTTGAGTAACTATTTACTTTAATTTTATCACTTAGTTTATCAGAATAAGTTTCAAGAGTAGGTCTTATTTCTGCAGAAAATTTTGTGCTAATTTGTGAGTAATTGGCAAAGTTAACAATAAAATATATTAACAAAATGTATAATAATACCTTTTTCATATAAACTCCAAAGAGTATTTTAAAATAATTTTATTTAATTTTGATACAACAATAACAAAATTCTTAAAAAAAGTAAAGTAAGATTAAACCCTTTTTGTGTTTAATCTGTCTAATGTTTATTCTTAACAGATATTTATAACATAGGAGGAACAATGACAGAAAAGCTTGTAAAAACACTAATCATAATAGCATTAATTGCTATTCTATTTTCAGGTTGCGAAAAAAACGACGGCACAGAACCAGACGAAGTAACAAATCAACAAGCCCTAGAAGAGCTTGTAACAAATGACGATGTTCTTAAATCGTATGATGTGAACTTTAATGAAGAAACAGCAATGAATTTCGCTAAAACAGAAACCGCTATTTATCCAATAAGAGTTGGAAGAAGAGTAACTTTGGTAAGCAGAAATCTTAATATTACTTTCAGCGGTGACTCAGCAAGCGGTCTACTCACGTCCGTTTATGATGGCATTCTTTACATAGCAGCATCATACAATTCTGCAGCACCAGGGGACACATCGGAAATTGATACAATAATTCAAAAACCATTTACAACAACTGTTACAAGAAATCTAAAGTTTAAAAAGATAGCTAACACAAGCAACCCAAAACTTAATTGGAGGTTGACTGAAGTTTCTTTGCCAGAAGGACAGACAGCAACTACTCCTATTAATATTACAAAACTTGTTGTAGGTTTATCCGGCGGAGACTCTTTGGTGGTTACGAACCCAAACACCTATTATTTTAAGAGAGACACCTCACTTGCTCACACAATACCGATTTTTGGTGTAAATCAAAACGTAAAAGTTAAGATTGAATTGACGAGCACTCGATCTGATACTGATTTTGTTACCCTTACTTGGGGAGCCTCTTATGGATATACGATGCATAGAGCGAAGAAAAGATTTGTTCTTAAATCTTCTACCTTATCTGGTGGACTGTATTATAAAGTTTACGAGCAAACATACACAACCAATTATAGGAAAGGATTCAAGCATGCAATTTTCGATGCTGTTCAAAGACCAGTAATTTTAGATGATGCTGTATCCGTGCAACACAACGCGTGGGGAATACCATACGTAGTAAAATAAGTTGTTAATAATTTAGTCTAAAGCCCAACGAAATAATAGTTGGGCTTTTTGCTTTTTAAACTATGTTTTTTATCTTTGATTACCATTTATTCAAATTAAAACAGAAAATGAAGAAACTTATATTTATATATATATTAATTTATATTTCATCTTGTCAAAACGAAACATTCGAAGGAAACGGAAATGGAGCAAAAAAGTTTTTAGCCCAATTTCTTGAAACGGATGCAGATTATAGAAATTTAACCGAAGAATTGATGCCAAACGAAGAAGACTATAACCTATATTTTAAAAAGGAATTTTCAAACATTGCTTTTCAGAGATATTCAACAATGTGGGAAAACGAAGACCTTGCAATTAGACCTGATACAAACCAAGTTGAAATAATTATTGATTCAACAACCACAGAGGAACTATTACAATGGACAGGAACAGCTGCGTTAGAATTCCCAGGTGGTTATCAAGAAATTGCAGAAAAATTGCATGACAGTCTTAAGATTTATAAATTCAAATTTGTTCAACCAGGTTCTAAAATAGGTGTTTCTTTTGATGGATTGGTTTTCTTAAATGATCGGTGGATGATTTTTCCAAAGCCGTGGCGTGTACTTAGATAAGAGAAAGAATTGCTTTAATGTCTTTTTTACCAAGATAATTTCTTGGTATAGTTTCAACAAAAATAATTTTTTTTGGAATTTTGTAACCGGGTAATTTTGTCCTCAGAAATTTAAATATTTCGTTTTGAGTAATTGTTGATTTCTGTTTTTTAACAACCAAAGCAACCACTTTTTCTCCCCAAATATTATCCTCTACACCAACGACAGCACAGTCATTAATATTAATGTTTTCGAGTAAAAGTTTTTCTATTTCACTGGGATCTATTTTTTTGCCGCCAGAAATAATTATTCCGTCAGAACGCCCAACTATATAAATATAGTTTTCATTATCTTTATAACCAAAATCTTTTGTGAGATGTTTTCCGTCGAAATTTTGTAATTTCTTTTGTAAATAACCCACGGCAATAGTAGGTCCATTTAAAAAAAGCAAGCCCTCTTTGTTCGGTTTTACTTCATTGCCGTTTGAATCTAAAAATTTAATTTCAGTATTTAGAAGAGGTTTTCCAACAGAATCAGGATGATTTAAAATTTCATTATCTGAAATTGCGGTAATCATAGAGCATGTTTCGGTTGAACCATAAACAATAGTTGTTGGCAATTTTATTTCTATTAGCTTATTTGCTAAATTAGAATTTAATTTGCTTCCACCGATGAAAATCCTTTTCAGATTTTTGTTTGGCAAAACATCTTTTTCTAATATATTTGTTATTTGTGTGGGAACGAGAGAAATGTAGTTTGGATCAAATTTTTGTATGGATGAGAACAGATGTTCGGTTTTCAGAGATTCTGGAATACATAGAGTTGAGCCTGATAGCAATGATCGGGTTATGATTGAAAATCCGCCAACGTGACAGAAAGGAAGAGAAGCAAACCATAAGTCCTTTTTTTGAGTGTTGATAATAGAGTCTATTCCGATTGCACTATAAAACAAATTTTCAAAACTTATTAATACAGCTTTTGGTATTCCAACAGTTCCGGATGTGAATAACACAATAGCGTTTTTATTTTTATAAATTTTGTTGTCATACTTTCTTTTTATTTCCTGTTTAGATAAATTTTGTGCTTTTTTAATTGTATGTAAAATCTCGTCTTTAGAAGTAATTTTAATATTTCTTCTGAATGGTTTTAGGATTTCCTCAAGCTCATTTGTCTTTAGATCCGGAGCGGTTATTACAGGTATTATTCCAATATTCCATAGAGAAAGAATCGTAAGAACAAATTCAATTGAATTTTCAAGTGATACAAGAAAATATTTATATGGTCTAACTTTGTCGGAAAAAAACTTAGTAGAACTATCAACAAAAAATTCAAGTTCAGAATAGGTTATTTCTTCAGTGGAAGTTTTAATTGCAATTACATCTTTTGATTCTTTGCTTTGTTCCTTTAACCAATTACTGTTTAGTGCAATGTTTATCATTTTACTCTAATAAATTTTGGTGGATAATTATTTATATCGAAATCAATAACCCCGTTTTTTATATTGTATGGGTCTTTATAGAGTTCTTTTTGAATATATTCTTTTGTACTCAAACCATGTGAAAAATTATTATCTACTGCAGCAGATAAAAAAACAAGCATAGATCGCGCTACGGAGCTTTCAATTGAGGAAGAAATAATTACCTTTTCGCGAATGTGTTTACCCAAGCAAATAAGATTATAAATTTTAAAAACATTTCCAAAGAAAACAGGTTTGATTACAAAAAAATTAATAGAAGTAGTGTTAAATAATTTTTTAAAAAAATTAAAATCGCTAAAAGCCATATCGAGAGCGATTGGTATTGGACTTTGTTCAGATAGTTGTATTAAGTCTTTAAGATTTTCGGTGGGTTGTTCTGCAAATTGGAGATCAAATTTTTCTAATTTATCTAAGTATTTTTTTGAATCTAGAAGATTCCATTTACCATTTATATCAATTCGCAACTTGATGCTATCTCCAACAACATTTCTTATTTCTTCAACTGTTTGTAAATCATCAAGGAAATTTTCTCTACCTAATTTAATTTTAATAGTTTCATACCCATCGTTTACAAATTTTATTGCTTGTTGTACACATTCGTTAATCTGAGATAAGCCAATAATCGCATTAACTTTTATTTTATTACAGAAGAAATCTATTGGAAAATTATCTTTTGTTTCACTTGTCATTTTATTAAAAGCACACTGCGAAAGAGCGAATTCCAAAGTGGGTACCCTATTAAAATCAAATAGCTCATTCGTTTTTACAAATAAATCCATAGGTGTCTTTTTAATATCTGATTTTAATTTTTCAATTGCTTCAATAAAAATTTGTTCTGTTTCTGTTCCAAGTTCAGGAAAAAGCGCTGCTTCACCGAGATAAGTTTTACCATTATCGAAGATTGACTCAATATAAAAAACTTTTTTCTTTGTAATGATGCCAGCCGAACTCTTAAAGGGTGAGCGTAAGATTAAATCATATGGGAAATAATTTAATTTTTCGACTATCATAAAACAAATCCGATTGCTAATAAAATTCCAAACAATGCAGAGAACAAGGCAGATAAAGCAAGAGTTTTGTTCAATTGTTTACCAGTATATGTAAAAATCATTTTTATTAGAATAATTGCTATCGGCAAAGACACAATAGGTAATAAAATATATTCGTTTTCGACAATTAAATAAATAATCAAAATAGATAAATATGAAAAGACTATTGAAAAGACATATTGAATTTTTGAAAACAACTGACCGAAACGAACCGCAAGAGTTTTCTTGTATGCTGCTCTATCCTCTTCGATATCGCGGTAATTATTCACCACAAGAATATTTGTGATCAAAGCACCAACCGGAATAGCAGAAAGAAACACAATATAATTAAGTTTTAAGGATTGTACGTAATAGGTTCCAACTGTACCAACAATTCCGAAAAACAGAAAAACAAAGACGTCACCAAGTCCATTATATGCAAGTGGAAAGGGTCCGGCAGTGTATGCAACAGACATCAAAATAGAAAAAATACCGACTATTAAAATTATCCAACTACCAAGATAAACAAGGTATAAACCCAATAAAAAGCAAACACTATAAACAACAATCAACCCAAACGCCATTTCTTTTTTAGAAATTAAATCGGTAGCTAAAACACGCATTGGACCAACACGCTCTTTCTTGTCAGATCCTTTCAGAAAATCAAACAAGTCGTTAGAAAAGTTAGCCCCTATTTGCAATAGAAGAGAACATATAAGAGCTACCAAAGCAACGCTGAACTTGAAACTATTTTCACGAAAAGCAAGAGCAGAACCGACAATTACTGGAACAAATGCAGCGGGTAAAGTTTTGGGCCTCGCCGCAAGAAACCAACATTTGAATTTGCTGATTTTGACTTTATTGTCCATTATGGAACACGAGTAAAATTTTTGAAATTAGGTTTTCTTTTTTCGTTATAAGCTTTCTTGCCCTCTTGTGCTTCTTCAGACATATAGTAAAGTAAAGTTGCGTTACCAGCTAATTCCTGAATGCCGACCTGACCATCGAGCTCTGCGTTGAAGGCAGATTTAAGCAAACGTATTGCTATAGGACTTTTATCTAAAATTTCTTTTGACCACCTAACGCCCTCTTCTTCGAGTTTGTCGACGGCAACGACTTTGTTCACGAGCCCCATTTCAAGAGCTTCCATAGCATTATATTGTTTACATAGATACCAAATTTCTCTTGCCTTTTTCTGTCCAACAATTCTTGCAAGATAACTCGCACCAAACCCACCATCAAAACTTCCAACCTTTGGACCAGTCTGTCCGAAGATTGCGTTGTCAGCAGCAATAGTTAAATCACAAACAACATGAAGCACATGCCCACCACCAATAGCATAACCAGATACTAGTGCGATTACAGGTTTTGGAATGCTCCTAATTAATTTTTGTAAATCAAGAACATTCAGTCTAGAAACACCGTCTTTTCCGACATAACCTTTATCACCTCTGATTTTTTGATCGCCACCCGAACAAAAAGAATATTTACCATCTTTTGAAGGACCTTTTCCAGTCAAAAGAACAACACCAATATTTTTATCTTCTCTTGCATCTGAAAAGGCATCATACATTTCGATAACAGTTTCAGGTCGAAAAGCATTTCTAATTTCAGGTCGGTTAATTGTAATTTTAGCAATGCCATCCATTTTTTCGTAAATAATATCTTTATATTGTTTTGCTTTTTTCCAATTGTATTTCATTGTTTTTCCTTATTGTTTTTAAAACTTTGTAACAAAAATAAATTGCCACCAAAGCACGAAGGCACAAAATAATTTATTGTTTATTAAATAACTTAAAAACTTTTGCATAGTTGTAAATCTGTTTTAACATTGACATCAATCCATTTTTTCTTGTAGGAGAAAGTTGATTGTCAATTCCAATGGCGTCAATAAAATCGGGTTTTATAGATAAGATTTCATCAGGAGCAAAACCAGAATATGCCTTGATTAAAATAGCTGCAAGCCCTCGAACTATAAGAGCATCGCTATCCGCAAAAAAAATTATTTTTCCATCATTTATTGTAGCATGCAACCATAATTGTGATTGACATCCCTCGATCTTGTTCTTATCAATTTTAAATTCCTCAGGAAACAGACTCATCTGTCTTCCGAGTTGTATTATATGTTTGTATTTTTCATCCCAGTCCAACAAATTATCAAATTCATCAATTATCTTTTTATGATTTTCTTGAATTGTCATAAAACATTAACCTTCTTTTAATTTGAAGTAAGTATAAGTTGCTATCTGCGCCTGTATTGGTTTTTCTGCTTTTGTTGTTTTATATTTATTACTTAAAGATTTATCTAATATCCTTGCTTTTATGTTGTCGCTCAGTTGAATATTGATTATGTCTTTCATAATCTTTTGCAGATTTTTATCATATATTGGAAATGCAACTTCAATTCTTCTGTTTAAATTTCTTCTCATCCAATCAGCAGACGAAGCATAATATTTTGTTTTTCCTCCATTATGGAATATAAAAATCCTTGAATGCTCTAAATATAGGTCAACAATACTAATTGCACTGATATTTTCACTCAAATCTTTTATTCCCGGAATAAGACAGCAAATGCCTCTAATTATCATTTCTATTTTAACACCTGCTTGACTTGCCTCGTAAAGTTTATCAATCATTTTTTTATCTTCAAGACTATTCATCTTAATTACCATTCTCGCTTCTTTACCTTTTTTTGCATTTGCGATTTCGTTATCGATAAGTTTTGTAAAATCTTTTCGCATATTAAACTGAGCAACCAAGAGATGTTTGAAATTATAATTTATTTTTTTCCCAGCGAGAACCTGAAAAACCTTTTCGACTTCTTCTGTTAATCTAGTATCTGCAGTGAACAAACCAATATCACTATAAATACGAGCAGTACTTTCGTTGAAATTACCTGTTCCCAAATACGAGTAATTTTTAAATCTCTTTCCTTCTTTTCTTGTGATTTGTAAAATCTTTGAATGGACTTTTAACCCAGGGAAGCTGTACAAAACGTTAATCCCGGCTTTTTCCATTTGCTGGGCAAACTTAATATTTTGTTCCTCGTCAAACCTTGCTTTTAATTCTACAAAAACGACGACTTCCTTTCCGTTGTTGGCGGCTCGTAATAAATACTTTATCACTTCAGATTTTTTTGCCACTCGGTATTGAGTTATTTTAATTGTCGTAACTAATGGATCTTCAGCGGATTGTTTGAGTAAATTTAAAACATGGTCGTATGAGTGATAAGGAAAGTTAAAAAGAAATTCTCTTCGCGATATTTCGTCGAATAAATTAACTCCCCCCTCCAACTCTTTTATCTTGTTTGGGACAAGCTTGTCGAGAACAAGAGCTCGTTTTGTTGGATTCGGAAACGAAAAGAAATCACTAAAATTGTGATACTTACCACCAGGGAAGAGATCATTCTTTGATAAACCAAGAAAATTTAATAAAAATTTAAGAAATGGTTTTGGCATAGAAGAATCATATGTGAACCGACAGGGAGCCCCCACTTCTCTTTTATTTAAACTCTTCGTAATTTTTTGCAGAAGATTGCCCTGAAATTCATCCTCAATATATAACTCGGCATCTCTTGTAATTTTGAAAGAAAAGGAAGAGATTATATTAAAACCAGGAAAAATTTTATAAAGAAAAGCACGCACAACGTCATCAAGAAAAATAATGTAATGATTACCATTTTCAACAGGCAGTTGTAGAAATCGAGGTTGGTAATGAGTAGGAATTTTTACAATTGCATAACTGTGCAATACTCTTTTCTTTGTTGCTGATGATTTTGAACTTTTATACGCTAATTTGACCGCAAGATAAAGTTGGTCATTCTGCAGGAAAGGTTGAATTCTTTGACTGGCTAGCAACATAGGTTGTAAGTGTAATAAAATATTCACATCAAAATAGTCGGAGAGGTATTGAGTTTGCTTCTTAGTCAAATTAGTTTCATCAATTAAATGCACACCAAA